>NZ_BAAFGR010000117.1:0-25919 GCF_041154655.1 Nocardia sp. JMUB6875 | reverse complement strand
GGGAAACGCCCGGTCCCATTCCGAACCCGGAAGCTAAGGCCACCTGCGCCGATGGTACTGCACTCGACAGGGTGTGGGAGAGTAGGACACCGCCGGAACATCATTCGCGAAGGCCCCGACCATTTGGTCGGGGCCTTCTGCGTTTACGGGTACGTTGGTGGTGTATCCCCGGTACATACCCGTAGATATGAGTTCACAGAAAGCTCCCAGCGGAGAGTCAGTCTCGCTGCGGATGGACAGGCAATGATCGAGGGCATGGTCGTAGAAGCAGCGTCGGCAACGCCGGTGGTCTCCCGTCGACGGTTTCGGCCGGCGGCATTCTGGCTGCCCGCCACTTATGGCTATGTCGGCCTGCTGATCGCCGTCGCGATCGCGCTCACCGTCGTCAGCGGGTCGACCGCGACGCGAATCGTGCTGCACGCCAGCACCAATCTGCACAATCTGGCCAACGGCCGCTTCGGCACCCTGTTCTCCAGCGCCTTCGTGGTGAGCGAGGGCGCGGCCACGGTGTTCATCATCGTTCCGCTGCTGGCGTGCCTGCTGGCATTGGCGGAGCGGCGGTTCGGCACCGTGAAGCTCATGCACACCTTCCTGCTGGGGCATATCGGGACGACCGTGCTGGTCGCCGTCGGCCTGTGGGTCGCGGTGGAGTCGCAGCTGGTGCCGCACAGCATCACCATGGTCGAGGACGTCGGCGTCAGTTATGGCGCGATGACGGTCGTCGGCGCCCTGATCGCGGTGTTGCCCGCGCATCGCCGATTCGTCTGGGCGGCAAGCTGGCTCACCCTGGCGCTCGGCGGCGTCCTGGTCTGGCACACCTTCACCAATGTCGGGCACTTCCTCGCGCTGTGCCTGGGCCTGGGCATCGGCCGCCTCATGATTCGTCGTCAGGTGGTCCCGCTGCACCCGTTCAACTGGCTGGAATACCTGTTGCTGGCAGTCGGTTCCGTTTTCGCCTGCCTGATGCTGCTGGCCTGAAACGCGGTCACTAGACTCGACCGGTGCGCCTTGTGATTGCTCGTTGCCAGGTCGATTACGTTGGCCGTCTGACCGCCCACCTGCCCATGGCCCGTCGTCTGCTGATGATGAAGGCCGACGGTTCGGTGCTGGTCCACTCGGACGGCGGTTCCTACAAGCCGCTGAACTGGATGAGTCCGCCGTGCTGGCTGGAGGAGCGCGAAACCGACTCGGAGACAAGCCAACTGTGGGTCGTCACCAACAAGGCCGGTGAGGAGCTCCGCATCACGGTCGAGGACATCGAACTCGATTCCAAACATGATCTCGGCGTCGATCCCGGCCTGCAGAAGGACGGCGTCGAGGCCCACCTGCAGGAGTTGCTGGCCGAGCACATCGAGACCCTCGGCCCCGGCTACACCCTGATCCGCCGCGAGTACATGACCGCCATCGGCCCGGTCGACATCCTCTGCCGCGATGCCGACGGCGCGACGGTCGCCGTCGAGATCAAGCGCCGCGGTGAGATCGACGGCGTCGAACAGCTCACCCGGTACCTCGAACTGCTCAACCGCGACCCGCTGCTGGCCCCGGTCGCCGGCGTCTTCGCGGCCCAGCAGATCAAGCCCCAGGCCAAGACCCTGGCCACCGATCGCGGCATCCGTTGCCTGACGCTGGATTACAACGCCCTCCGTGGCACCGAGTCCGACGAATTCCGCCTGTTCTAACCTCGATACCATGCCCCGTCGGAAGCCGAGACCCAGGGACGCGGCGCGGTCCCACACGGACCCGCGCCCGCTCGGCGACGTCTTCGGCCGGACCGAGCCCGGCCCCGGCACCGACGAGACCTTCATCGTCCGCACGGTCCCCGGCACCCGCGCCACCAAGCCCTACCGCTGCCCCGGCTGCGATCACGTGATCCCGCCCGGCACACCGCATATCGTCGCCTGGGCCGCCCACGACGGCGAGGACGACCGCCGCCACTGGCACACCGGCTGCTGGAAGGGCCGCAACACCCGCACCATCACCCGCCGCTGGTCCTGAGTTGACCGCGAAGAAGCTGGTGGGCCCGGCGACCCTGGTGTGGATGTTGCCGGTCATCGTGGGCGCGTTGCTGGCCGCCGCGCTGGGGTTCCGTGCCGGATGGTGGATCGGGCTGCGTTTGATCGAGCCGCTGGCCCTGTTCGCGGGTTTCGCCGGATTGTTCGTCGGCGTCCAATTGTGGGTGTGGGTGCTGGGATTGGCCTGGCGCCGACGTTGCGAGTACCTCCGGACGGCGGGAACCAAGACGCCGGGAGTGGTGGTCGACGTGGGGTATCGCAGAGACACGGGGCGTCACCTCCTCTTCACAGACACCCACCGCGTACACATCGAAACCGAGTTCACGCACCCGGAAACCGCTGCGGTGCTTCGGATCCGCAAGGAGTACCGATTCCCGCACTGGCGTAAGTCCAAGGCGGACACCCTGTTCGGGCGATTCCCGGTGGGCGCTGCGATGCCGATGCTGGTGCGCGGGAACTACGCCGCCTTCGATATCCCGGATCGTCCGGTCTGGCCGGACATCTGGTGAGCCGAGCGGGATACGCGGTGAGCCAATAGGGAAGGCCGCTTCCCGAGGGGGAGAAGCGGCCTTCGAACGGCTTCGGGTTGTCGCCCGTGGAGTGAATTAGCTGGAGACTTCGGCGTTCTCGCGCTCGTCGACGAGGTCGTCGTCGTCACGGGCGTCGGAGATGGCCTTGCGGCCGCCCTTGTTGAGGGAGCGCTGTTCCGGTGCGCCGTCGAGCAGTTCGCTCTCGCGGTTGACGGCGGCGAGCATGGCGGGGACGGAGTCGAGCTGGCCGCGGATGCCGAGCAGCTGGGCCAGGACGCGGCCGCGCAGGACGCGCATTTCCTCGGCGAGTTCCTTGGCGTGCGCGATCTTTCGATCGGCGGTGTTGGTCGCCGAGGTGATGAGGCGGTTGGCCTCGTCGGTGGCGTCCTTGATGCGCTGGGCGGCCTCGGCGCGCGAGGTGGCCTCCAGCTCCTCCATGGCGCGGGTGAGCTTGGTGCGGCGCTCGGCCATGGTGACCTCGAAGTCCTGCTGCGTGGCCTTGCGCTTGGCCTCGGACTCCTTGGTGAGGCGGTCGGCCTCGGCATTGGCGGCTTCGACGATCTTGGCGGACTCGGAGCGCGCGTTGGCGAGGGTCTGCTCGAACTCGATTTCGAGCGCTTCGCGCTTCTCCTTGGTCTCGGAGAGGAGCGATTCGTACTTCCCACGCATTTCGGTCGCCTGCTGTTCGGCGATCGAAATCATTTCCGCGGCTTCGGCTTGCGCCTGGGCACGAACCTCGGAGGCCTCGTCGGAGGCCAGGCGCAGCATGCGCGAGATGCGATCGGACATACCTTCGGCGGTGGTCGGCGGCACCGAGAGCCGGTCGACCTCCTTACGGAGCTCGTCGATCTCGTCCCGGGCATCCTCGAGCTGGGCTGCGAGATTGCGGGCCTGGGCCGCGGCGGCATCGCGATCGGTCGCGGTGACCCTTAGCTCGGCATCGAAACGGTCGAAGTAGTTACGCACCTCGTCACGGTCATAGCCCTTCCGCACAACGGTAAAGGGCAGTGCAACGAAGCGATTACGATCGGGCTCAGTGGACGACATGCCCCACAAACTACAGCCTGACGACCACTGATGGTGACCCGACCGCGAATGTTGTTACAGCCTCTTTAGAGGGCCGGATGTCGGTACTAGTGGGTAGTTTTCGAGGCCGGTTCGACGAGTTCGACCAGCACACCGCCAGCATCCTTCGGGTGGATGAAATTGATGCGGGAACCAGCAGTTCCACCTCGGGGCTCTGCGTACAGCAAACGCAAGCCCCGTTCACGCAGTTGCGCGGAAACCGCCTCCACATCGGTGACCCGATATGCGAGCTGCTGCAGGCCAGGCCCGTTTCGATCGATGAACTTTGCGATCGTCGACTCCTCGTTCAGCGGAGCCAGCAACTGCAGAGCTACCGAGCCCGCCGGCGTGCCGGGCACCGACAGCATGGCCTCGTGGACGCCCTGCGCCTCGTTGATCTCGCGATGCGTCTCGACCATGCCGAGATTGTCCCGGTACCAGGCGACCGCCGAATCGAGATCGGGCACAGCGATTCCCACATGATCGACTGCGACGACGTATTCCGACGGGATGAATTCGTTGCTCACACCACGAACGGTAGCGCGCACCCACATACCCTGCCCGAAGTGTCGGGAGTTACCGTGGAGTACTGCTCCGATGGTTGGCGGAGCGGTCACCATACGACGTAAGCGAGGCTCCCATCGTGTCCACCACCTCCGTCATCGTCTCCGGCGCCCGTACGCCGGTCGGCCGGCTGCTCGGATCGCTGAAGGGGTTCAGCGGCTCGGACCTGGGCGGTATCGCCATCAAGGCGGCGCTGGAGAAGGGCGGGGTCGCGCCCGAGCAGGTCGACTACGTGATCATGGGCCAGGTGCTCACCGCGGGCGCGGGCCAGATCCCGGCGCGCCAGGCCGCGGTCGCCGCCGGCATTCCGATGGACGTTCCGGCGCTCACCGTCAACAAGGTGTGTTTGTCCGGTATCAATGCAATCGCGTTGGCGGATCAGCTGATTCGCGCCGGTGAGTACGAGATCGTGGTGGCCGGCGGCCAGGAGTCCATGACCAACGCCCCGCACCTGCTGGAGAAGAGCCGCGAGGGCTACAAGTACGGCGACGTCAACCTGCGCGACAGCATGGCCTACGACGGCCTGTACGACATCTTCACCGACCAGGCCATGGGCGCGCTCACCGAGCAGCGCAACGATGCCGACAAGATCAGCCGCGAGGAGCAGGACGCCTTCGCCGCCGCCTCGCACCAGAAGGCCGCCGCCGCGTGGAAGAACGGCGTCTTCGAGAACGAGGTAACCCCGGTTGCCATCCCGCAGCGCAAGGGCGACCCGATCCAGTTCGCCGAGGACGAGGGCATCCGCGCCGACACCACCGCCGAATCGCTGGCCAAGCTGCGCCCGGCCTTCCGCAAGGACGGCACCATCACCGCCGGTTCGGCCTCGCAGATCTCCGACGGCGCGGCCGCGGTGGTCGTCATGTCCAAGGCCAAGGCCGAGGAGCTGGGCCTGAGCTGGATCGCTGAGATCGGCGCGGCCGGCGTGGTCGCGGGCCCGGACTCCAGCCTGCAGGAGCAGCCCGCCAACGCCATCGCGAAAGCCTGTGCCAAGGAAGGCATTTCGCCCGCCGACCTGGATCTGGTCGAGATCAACGAGGCCTTCGCGGCGGTCGGCATCGCCTCCACCCGCAAGCTGGGCATCGACGCGGACAAGGTGAACGTCAACGGCGGCGCCATCTCCATCGGCCACCCGCTGGGCATGTCCGGCGCCCGCATCGTGCTGCACCTGGCGCTGGAACTGCAGCGTCGCGGCGGCGGCGTCGGCGCGGCCGCGCTGTGCGGCGGTGGCGGCCAGGGCGACGCCCTCATCCTCCGCGTGAAGTAAGCGGATGTGACGAAGCTCCACGACAGGCCGTCGTAGGAGTCCGGCAGAATGAACCGCATGGGTGATCTGTTCGACCTGTCTACGGTCGCAAAGCGCGTGCGGTTCTTCGGCCTCCTCGAGGTTCCCTCCTGGGTGCTCCTCTTCATCGGCTCGGCGCTCAAGCGCGCGGACGCGCTCGGCATCGCCGATCAGCCGATCAAGTGGCCGGTGATGGTGTTCGGCATGCTGCACGGCATCGTGTTCCTCGCCTACGCCATCAACTGCCTGCTGGCCTCGCGGGAATTCGAATGGCCCGGCAAGACCACGGGTCTCGCGCTGGCGTCCTCGGTGGTGCCCTTCACCTCCGTGTGGTTCGAGCGCTGGGCCATCAACTCCGGTCAGCTCGGTGAGCTGAGCCAAGCCGCGACACCCGCCGCCGCGCGTTCGTGACAAACTGGATGTCGTGACTCGACCAGCACGCCGTCCTTCCGCCGCCGCAGCCGCCGCCATGTCGGGCGCGGTTGACCTGTCCGCCCTCAAGCAGCCGGCCGCCCCGGCCGGGGATGTCCCCGGCGACCACGCCGTCACCGAGGCCAATTTCGAGGATCGAGTGCTGCGGCGCTCCACCCAGGTGCCGGTGGTGGTGGCGCTGTACTCGCAGCGCAGCCCGGGCAGCATCGAATTGGTGAAGCTGCTGGAGAAGCTGGTCGGCCAGGGCGGCGGTGACTGGGATCTGGCCACCGTCGAGGCCGAGGCCAATATGCGCATCGCGCAGGCCTTCGGCGTGCAGGGCATCCCGACCGTGGTCGCGGTGGCCGCGGGCCAGCCGCTGGCCGACTTCACCGGCAACCAGCCCGAGGAGCAGGTGACCGGCTGGATCGCCGCCGTGGTGGACGCCGTGCGCGGCAAGCTCCCCGGCGTCGGCGCGAGCGGTGAGGCGGACGCTGAGCCCGAGATCCCCGAGGACCCGCGCTTCGTCGCTGCCGAAGAGGCCCTGGAGAACGGCGATTTCGACGCCGCCATCGCCGCCTACCAGGCCATCCTGACCGCCGAGCCGAACAACGCCGAGGCCAAGGCCGCGCTGCGTCAGGTCCAATTCCTTTCCCGCGTACAGGATCTCGACCCGGGCGCCGTCGCCAAGTCCGACGCCGACCCGTCCGATCTGGATGCTGCCCTCGCGGCCGCCGATCTCGAAATGTTCAACCAGCAGCCCGAGGCCGCCTTCGACCGTCTCATCGCCCAGGTCAAGCGGACTGCGGGCGATGACCGCACCCGGGCCCGCACCAAGCTGCTGGAGCTCTTCGAGCTCTTCGATCCGGCCGAACCCATCGTGGTCGCCGCCCGCCGCAAGCTGGCCGCCGCGCTGTACTGATCGAACCCTCGAACCCCCTCACGGCTGCGCGCTGCGAGGGGGTTCGTCGTTTCTGCCTGTCGACTTCGCCGTCATGTATTAGTACGCTGATGCTTATGATAAGCACGTACGACGAATTGCTGAAATCCGGGACCGAATTGATCGCGCTGGACGAGCGGGCGGTGCGCGCGAGCATCGAGGTGGTGGCGGGGGTGACGGCGTCCGATCTGGACGCGCCGACGCCGTGTGCGGGCTGGACATTGCGAGATCTGTTGGAGCACATGATCGTTCAGCACCGCGGATTCGCCGCCGCCGCACACGGCGAGGGTGATATCGCGCTGTGGAAGCCGCGGCCGTTGAGCGATGATCCGGTGGGGGAGTATCGGGCAGCGGCCGCGGAGGTGCTGGCGGCGTTCGCGGAGCCCGGGGTGCTGGACCAGCGGTTCCCGCTGCCGGAAGTCCGGGGCGGCATAGTGATTCCCGCGCCGCTGGCGATCAGCTTTCACTTCATCGACTACATCGTGCACGCCTGGGATGTGGCGCGGGCGCTCGGCGTCACCGTCGAATTCGACGCGGACTTGCTGAGTGCCGGGCTGCCGGTGGCCGAGGCGGTGCCGGGTGGCGCGGCTCGGGAGGAGCCGGGCGCATCCTTCGCTCCCGCGGTGGACGCGGCGGGCGCGTCGGGTCTGGATCGGATTCTCGCGGTGCTGGGCCGGTCGCCCGGCTGGCCCGCATGAGCCCCGCGGTTCCCCACTTTCCCCGCGAAGTGGGGAACCTGTGTACTACTTGGTGGTTCCGGCCTTCGCGCTGCCGGTGGACAGCAGATCCGTGAGGCTCTTCACGAGCGTGGAGGATCCGGAGCTGGTCGGATCCGGCTCGCCGACGGCGATGATCGGCTTGGCCTCGACGGTGTCGTCAGCGGTGGCGATACCGGCGCCCGCGGTCAGGATTCCGGCCGCGGCCGCACCGATCAGAGCGAAGGTTCCGAGCTTCTTCATACAGATTCATTCCTTCGGGGTATAAGGCAATTCGGTTGCGACGCCGCTGAATTCAGTCCTACCCGGTTCCATTCGGAAAGGGTTGACCTTGATTACCGTGCCCCTGGAATCGGGGGCACGCGCGACAACCAGGCGGCGCTGTGCGGTGCGAGCGTCAGTGCGGCCGAAATCGGACGGCCGTGCCAGGAAAGCGCCTCGGCGCGAATCTCGCCGGAATTTCCTACCCCGCCGCCACCGTAGGCGATGGCATCGGTATTCAGCACCTCGAACCACGAATCCGGTTCGGGCCCCGGCAATCCGATGCGATACCCGTCGAGCTGCCGCCCGGAGAAGTTGTAGACGCAGGCGAGGAGGGAGCCGTCGGTGCCGTAACGCAGGAACGAGAGCACATTGTTGTCGCGGTCGTCGGCGTCGATCCAGGCGTACCCGCCGGGCGAGGTGTCCTGGCTCCACAGCGCCGGGCTCGCGGCGTAGAGCCGGTTCAGGTCGCCGACCAGCGACTGAATCCCTTGGTGCAGTGGATTTTCCAGCTCGTACCAGTCCAGCCCGCGGTCGTGGTTCCACTCCCGGAACTGACCGAACTCCTGGCCCATGAACAGCAGTTGCTTACCGGGATGCGCCCACATATAGGCCAGCAGCGCGCGCACCCCGCTGGCCTTGGTGTAATCGTCGCCGGGCATGCGGGTCCACAGCGTGCCCTTGCCGTACACGACCTCGTCGTGGCTGATCGGCAGCACGTAGTTCTCGCTCCAGGCGTAGGTCAGCGAGAAGGTGACCTCGTTGTGGTGCCAGGCGCGGTACACCGGATCGTGCGTGAGATACCCGAGGGTGTCGTGCATCCAGCCCATGTTCCATTTCATGGTGAAGCCGAGCCCGCCGACCTCGGTGGCGCGGGTGACGCCGGGCCAGGTGGTGGATTCCTCGGCGATGGTGAGCACGCCCGGATGATGTTTGTGCACGGTCGCGTTCATCTCCTGGAGGAAGGACATGGCCTCCAGGTTCTCGCGGCCGCCGTGGATATTGGGCTCCCAGTCCGGGCGCGAGTAGTCCAGGTAGAGCATGGCGGCGACGGCGTCCACGCGCAGGCCGTCGACGTGGAATTCCTCGACCCAGTACAGGGCGTTGGCGACCAGGAAATTGCGCACCTCGTGGCGGCCGAAGTTGAAAATGTAGGTGCCCCAGTCGAGTTGCTCGCCGCGGCGGGGGTCGGCGTGCTCGTAGAGGGCCGTGCCGTCGAAGCGGGCCAGCGCCCATTCGTCGCGCGGGAAGTGCGCGGGCACCCAGTCGAGAATGACTCCGATGCCGTTGCGGTGCAGGTGATCCACCAGAAATCGGAAGTCGTCCGGCGAGCCGAAGCGGGCGGTAGGCGCGTAGTAGGAGGTGACCTGATAGCCCCAGGAGCCGCCGAACGGGTGCTCGGCCACCGGTAGCAGCTCCACATGTGTGAAGCCCTGGGCGAGAACGTATTCCGCGAGCTGCTCGGCGATCTCGCGATAGCCCAGCCCCGGTCTCCACGAGCCCAGGTGCACCTCGTAGATGCTGACCGGCGCGCGTAGCGGATCGGTCATCGCGCGCGTGCGCAGCCATTCGCCGTCGCCCCAGGCGAATTCGCTCTCGGTGATCACCGATGCGGTAGCGGGTGGCATCTCGGTGGCGTAGGCCATCGGATCGGCGTGGTCGACGGTGCGTCCGTCCGCGCCGTGTACCCGGTACTTGTAGAGCGCGCCCGGCCCGATGCCCGGCAGGAACAGCTCCCACACCCCGGAATCGCCGAGTCTCCGCATGGGCGAGGTGTTTCCGCTCCACCCGTCGAAGTCGCCGATAACCGCGACGCCGCGGGCATTGGGAGCCCACACCGCGAAGGCCGTCCCCGTGATCTCGCCGTCGAGGGTGGTGTAGCGCTTCGGATGCGCGCCCAGCGCCTCCCAGAGCCGCTCGTGCCGACCCTCCCCGAGCAGATGCAGATCGACCTCGCCGAGCGTGGGCAGGAAGCGGTACCCGTCCGCCTCGACCACCGTGCGCCCGCCCGGATACGACGCGACGATCCGGTAGTCCCACAGGTCGGCGAACGGCACCACGCCCTCGAAGACGCCGTGATCACTGTGCGCCAGTGGATGATCCACGCCGCCGATGCGCGCCGCCACCGTGTCCGCGTGCGGCCGCAGCACCCGGATGACGGTCCCGTCCGGATGCGGATGCGCCCCCAGCACCGTGTGCGGATCGGGGTGGGTGCCCGTCGCCAGCAGCAGGAGGTCGCGCCGATTCATCGGGACGCCGTTCCTCATCGAAACGATCTGCGATGGGCGAGTTCGGTACGCGCCGCGGCCGGAACAGCGGGCAGGGTGAGGATGTGCGCGACCGCGCGCGCCGGGTCCAGGCGCACGAAATTGCTCTGCCCCCAGTGGTATTCCTCGCCGCTGATCTCGTCGTACACGACCGGCCGATCGTGCCATTCGCGCCCGATGGCCGGCAGATCCAGCGACACCATGCCGTGCTCGGCCCCGAACGGATTGAGGTTCACCACCACCAGCACGGCGTCACCGGTGGTGGGGTCGAACTTCGAGAAGGCCAGCAGCGCATCGCTGTCCACGTGGTGGAAGTGGATGCAGCGCACCTGCTGCAGCGCCGGATGCGCGCGCCGGATCTCGTTGAGCCGGGTCAGCCACGGCTCCAGCGATTCCCCGCGCGCCGCGGCCTCGGCGAAGCGGCGCGGGCGCAGCTGGTACTTCTCCGAATCCAGGTACTCCTCGCTGCCGGGCCGATCCGCCTGGTGCTCATAGAGTTCGAAGCCGGAGTACACGCCCCAGCTGGGGCCGAGCGTGGCCGCCAGCACGGCGCGGATGGCGAACATGCCGGGCCCGCCGTGCTGCAGGCTCTCGTGCAGGATATCGGGGGTGTTCACGAACAGATTGGCGCGCGCCTCGTCGGCCTTGGCGGCCAATTCCCGCCCGAATTCCTCGATTTCGTGTTTGTGCGTGCGCCACGTGAAATACGTGTAGGACTGGCTGAATCCGCGCCGCGCCAATCCGTACATGCGGGCCGGGCGGGTGAATGCCTCGGAGAGGAAAATGATCTCCGGATGTTTCCGGTGGACCTCGGCGATCAGCCATTCCCAGAAATCGGCGGGTTTGGTGTGCGGATTGTCGACCCGGAATATGGTGACGCCCAATCCGATCCAATGCCGCACCACCCGAAGCACCTCGGCGTAGAGCCCGTCGGGATCATTGTCGAAATTCAGCGGGTAGATATCCTGATACTTCTTCGGCGGATTCTCCGCATAGGCGATGGTGCCGTCGGGCAGCGTGGTGAACCATTCCGGATGCGCCGCCACCCACGGATGGTCGGGCGCGCACTGCAGCGCCAGGTCCAGCGCCACCTCCAGGCCCAGTTCCCGTGCGGCCGAGACGAAGTCGGTGAAGTCGGTCTCGGTGCCGAGCTGCGGATGGATGGCGTCGTGCCCGCCCTCGGCCGACCCGATGGCCCACGGCGAGCCCACATCCTCGGGCCCGGCGGTCAGGGAGTTGTTGGGCCCCTTGCGATTCACCGTGCCGATGGGATGGATCGGCGGCAGGTACACCACGTCGAAGCCCATGGCGGCAATCCGCGGCAGCTCCTTGGCGGCGGTGGCGAAGGTGCCGTGCACCGGCTTCCCGTCGGCGTCCCAGCCGCCGGTCGAGCGCGGGAAGAATTCGTACCAGGACCCGTACAGCGCCCGCTGCCGCTCCACTTGCACCACGTGCAGCGGTCCGGGAGTCACGAACTCGCGCAGGGGAGTTGCCCGCAGAATCGCGCTCACCTCGGCGCTGAAGGCCGGGGCCACCCGCGCGGGCAGTTGGGCGTCGGAACGCAGGGCCGCGGCCGCGTCGCGCAGCACCTCCCACTGCTTCTTCGGCACCGCCTGCGCGGCGCGTTCCAGCAGCCGCGCCCCGATCTCCAGATCATTGGCCAGATCGACGGCGCTCTGCCCGACCGCGAGCTTGGCCTCGACGCCCGAGCGCCAGGTGGCGATGGGATCGCTCCAGCCCTCGATCCGGAAGGTCCAGCGTCCGGGCTTGCCGGGGGTGAACACCGCGTTGAAGACGTCCGGCTCGTACTCGGGCGTCATGCGAATGCGCTGTGTGCGAGACGAACCCGGCCCGCGCACCGCGAGCGTGGCGGACACCGCCTCGTGGCCCTCCCGCCAGACCACGGCCCGCACCGGCACGACCTCACCGACCACGGCCTTCGCGGCCCGGCCGCCGGGGAGCGCGGGGGCGGTGTCATCGATGGCGATGCGGCCGGTCACGCCCTCGAACTTACCGGAGTGCCCTCCCCGGTTACCGGAGCGGACTACTGCTGGCCGGGCTTGAGGAGCACGAACAGCCCGTGCGCCTCGGCGCAGAGCCGGTCGCCGTCGTGCAGGGTGGCGCGCACGAACACCTTGCGGCCCTCCTGCCGCTCCACCCAGCCGCGCAGCTGCAGTTCGGTGTTCAGCGGCGTGATGGACCGGTAGTCGACGTGCAGGAAGGCGGTGCGGGTGGCCTGCTTGGTGTAGACGGCGGCCGTCATGCCGAGCAGGTCGTCGAAGCCGAGCGCGATGTGGCCGCCGTGGGCCGCGTTGTTGCCGCCCAGGTGGAAGGTGCGGAAGGTGATGCGCGCCCGCACCCCGTCCTTGCCCGCGGCGTCGACCTCGAAGGGCGGCAGGGTGATATTGCCGCGCGAGGGCAGATCGTTGCGATGCCAGGACGGCGCGTCCCATTCGCTCACTACGGCCTCGTCGAGCTTGTCGTTGAGCTCCTTGAGCGTGGCGATGACCTCGAGCCCCAGCTCGTCGGACGGATCGGCCAGCCGCACCCGGTCCATCAGGCCGCGCACCTGGTCGATGAACTCCCCGTAGTGGGCCCCGCCCTTGGTGTTGTCGCGCCCCAGTTCTCGGATCGGCCGGAACCCGCCCTCGTGATGCTCCTGGGTGGGCTGTCCGTCGACGGCCTCGATCTGCTGCTCGCTCATATAGAACACGTTATCGGTTGCTTGGCGGATGCTCACCGCGGGGCACCGGTAGTGAGCTGCGCAGACGGTCCCCCGGGTAGGGTCTACAGAGGTGAAGGCACTGCGTCGATTCACCGTTCGCGCCCATCTTCCGGAGCGGTTGTCCGCATTGACGGAGCTGGCGACCAATCTGCGCTGGTCTTGGCATGGGCCGACACAGGATGTTTTCGCGGAATTGGATCCCCGGCTGTGGGTCGAGGTCGGGCACGATCCGGTGCGAATGCTGGGGGAGGTTCCGGCCGAACGGCTCGACGAGCTGGCGGCGGACGAGGCCTACACGCGACGGGTCGATGCGGCCGCCGCCGATCTGGCCGACTACCTCGCCCGGCCGCGCTGGTTCCAGAAGCAGCAGCGCGGGCCGCGCGGAATCGCCTACTTCTCCATGGAGTTCGGCGTCACCGAGGTGCTGCCCAATTATTCGGGCGGGCTCGGGATTCTCGCGGGCGACCATCTCAAGGCCGCCTCGGATCTGGGACTGCCGTTGATCGGCGTCGGATTGCTGTACCGCTCCGGCTATTTCCGGCAGTCGCTGACCGCCGACGGCTGGCAGGCCGAGCACTACCCGGCCCTGGATCCGATGGGGCTGCCGCTGCGGCTGCTCACCGAGGGCGGCGCGCCGGTGCTCATCCACGTGGCCATGCCCGAGGGCCGGGTGCTGCGGGCGCGGGTGTGGATCGCGCAAGTGGGCCGGATTCCCTTGCTGCTCTTGGACTCCGATATCGCCGACAATGATCCCGAACTGCGGGCGGTCACCGACCGGCTCTACGGCGGCGACCAGGACCATCGCATCAAACAGGAGATCCTGGCCGGTATCGGCGGCGTGCGCGCGGTCCGCGCCTACACCCGCGCCAACGGCCTGCCCGACCCGGACGTCTTCCACATGAACGAGGGCCACGCCGGATTCCTCGGCATCGAGCGGATTCGCGAATACATGGCCGCCGGAATGGATTTCGACACCGCGCTGACCGCGGTCCGGGCCGGGACGGTCTTCACCACCCACACCCCGGTGCCCGCCGGTATCGACCGCTTCGCCAGCGCCCTGGTGCGCCGCTACTTCGGCGGTGCGCACGGCGAGCGGGAATCCCTTGTGCTGCCGGGCGTCTCGGTCGATCGCATCCTGGCCATGGGCCGCGAGAACGATCCGTCGGTGTTCAACATGGCCCACCTCGGCCTGCGACTCGCCCAGCGCGCCAACGGCGTATCGAAACTGCACGGCGAGGTCAGCCGCGAGATGTTCGCCCCGCTGTGGTCGGGCTTCGACGCCGCCGAGGTGCCGATCGGCTCGGTCACCAATGGCGTGCACGCACCCACGTGGGCCGCCCGCGAGTGGATCGACAAGGCTCGCGAGCTGATCGGCGACGAACTGGTCGAGGAGGCGCGCGGCTGGGAGCGGCTGTGCGATGTGGACCTGCGCGAACTGTGGTCCACCCGGAACTCGCTGCGCGGCGTCCTGGTCGACGAGGTGCGCCGCCGATTGCGTGAATCCTGGTTCGAGCGCGGCGCCGCTCCGGCCGAACTCGGCTGGGTCGACGAGGTTTTCGATCCGAACGTGCTGACCGTCGGCTTCGCCCGCCGCGTCCCGACCTACAAGCGCCTGACACTGATGCTGCGCGATCCGGAACGCCTGCGCGCCATGCTGCTCGATCCGGAGCGGCCGGTGCAGCTGGTGGTGGCGGGCAAGTCACATCCGGCCGACGACGGCGGCAAGGCCCTCATCCAGCAGATCGTCCGCTTCGCCGACGATCCGGCCGTGCGCCACCGCATCGTCTTCCTGCCCAACTACGACATGTCCATGGCCCGCTACCTCTACTGGGGTTGCGATGTCTGGCTGAACAATCCGCTGCGCCCGCTCGAGGCCTGCGGCACCTCCGGCATGAAGTCGGCCCTCAACGGCGGCCTCAACCTGTCCATCCGCGACGGCTGGTGGGACGAGATGTACGACGGCGAGAACGGCTGGGCCATCCCCACCGCCGACGGCGTCCGCGACGAGCACCGCCGCGACGACCTCGAGGCCGCGGCGCTGTACGAACTACTGGAACGCGCTGTGCTGCCGCGCTTCTACGACCGCGACCACGACGGGCTGCCGGTGCGCTGGATGGAGATGGTCCGGCACACCCTGCGGACCCTCGGCCCGCAGGTGCTGGCCTCGCGCATGGTCCGCGACTACGCGGTGGACTACTACGCGCCCACCGCCGCGGCCTATGAAGCGGTGTCCGCCAACGACTTCAAGGGTGCGCACGACCTGTCGGTGTACCGCCGCCGCGTCGAATCCGCCTGGCCGAGTGTGAAAGTCCTGCAGGTGGACAGCTCCGGCCTGCCCGACATCCCGGTCATCGGCGCGGAACTCGCGCTGCGCGCCCGCATCGACCTGGGCGGGCTCACCCCGTCCGATGTGAGCGTGCAGGCCGTGCTGGGCCGGGTCTCACCGACCGACGACCTCACCGACGTCCACAGCTTCCCCATGCGGCATCACGGAACCGATTCCGGGGCAGACGTTTTCACCATCCAGACCCCGGTCCCGATCTCCGGCGCGGTCGGCTACACGATCCGGATCCTCCCGCACCACCCGCTGCTGGCCACCGACGCCGAACTGGGCCTGATCGCCACGCCCAGCCCGTAACTCAGGTCGGCGCGATCAGCGTCCGCTTGAGGATCTTCCCGGTCGTATTGCGCGGCAACGAGTCCAGGAAGGTCACATCGCGCGGCACCGAGAACCGGCTCACCCGATGCCGGATGTAGTTGCGCACCATGTCCGAGTCGAGTCCGGAGCCGGGCCGCTTCACCACGAAAGCGGCCAGACGCTGGCCGAATTCGTGATCGGGCACCCCGACCACCGCCACCTCGGACACCTGCGGCAGATGCGACAGCGCCTCCTCCACCGCGCGCGGGAAGACGTTCTCGCCGCCGGAGATGATCATCTCGTCGTCCCGCCCGGCCACGAACAACTTGCCCGAGGCGTCGAGATATCCGACATCGCCGGTGTCGAGCATGCCGTCGGCCTCGTCCGGCGGCGTGGCGTCGGTGTACCCGTCGAAGAGCATGTGGTTGCCGACGAAGATGCGACCGGTCACGCCCACCGGCACCGGACGCCGATCCGGGCCCAGCACACCGAGTTTCGTGCCCAGCGGCGGCCGCCCGGCGGTGGTGGGGGACATGCGCAGATCCGTCGAATCGGCGATCGAGGCCCACGACACCTCGGTGGAGCCGTACACGTTGTAGAGGATGTCGCCGAAGGCGTCGAGGAACTTCAGCACCGTCGCACCCGCCAGCGGCGCACCGCAACTGGCCACGATCCGCAGACTGGACAGGTCGTAGCGGGCGCGAATGTGGGTGGGCAGGTCCAGGATCCGGTTCACCATGATCGGCACCACGATCAGCGCGGTGACCTTGTTCTCGGCAATGCGCCGCAGGCAGTCCTCGGCGTCGAAGCGGTCGCCCAGCAGCACCGTGGCCCGGATGGCCGTGGAGATCTGCAGCGCCCCCAGCCCCCAGGTGTGGAACAGCGGGGCCGGAATGAACATGGTCTCGTTGGTGCCGAACGGGATTCGCGACAGCAGCGCCGCCACCGTCCCGAAACCCTTGGGATGCGGCCGCCGCGCGCCCTTGGGCGTCCCGCTGGTCCCCGAGGTGAGCACCACCAGCCGTCCCGGCCGCGGCGGCTTGCGCGGCGGCTCCTGGCGCATGGCGATGAGATCCTCGATGGTGGTGCGCCCCGGATCCGGCGGCACGTCATCGCTGGTGAAGCGCGGCAGCTCCGGCGGCAGATATCGCACCAGATGCTCGAATTCGCTGTCCACGAACAGCGCCGAGAGCTGATGCCGCCCCACGATCTCCTCGACCTGCCGCGCGGGCAGCCCGGTATTGAGCAGCACCGCGTCCGCACCCGACTTGCCCGCCGCCACCATGCACTCGACCATGCCGGTGTGATTGCGGCACAGCAGCCCGACCGCGGTGCCCGGACCGAAGCCGAGCGTGGTGAACGCGCCCGCCAAAGCGCTGCTGCGCGCGTGCAATTGGTCGAAGGTGCTCGAGTACCGGTCGTCGATCACGGCCGCCCGCTGCGGCGAGTGCGCGGCCGCCGCGGCATAGCCGCCCGCCAGGCTGAAGCCCCACTTGGCCAGTCCGCCGATCTGTTTCAGCCCGACATCGGGGCGGAAGGTGCGCACGACGCCGGAGCTCACCATCTGCTTGACCACCCCGGCCTGCAGCTTCACCGGCGAGTCCTCGCCATTGACGATGAGCGAGCTGGGCGTGCCCAGGATCGAATCGGCGACCCGCTTGAGCCCGGCCTGCGTCCAGGCCACCACCGTCGAATTCGGCAGCTGCGCCAACACCGGATGCACCAGCCCGGCCTTGAAGTAGGTGACGTAGACGCGCGTGTGCCCACCGTCGCCGCGCAGCCGCACCACGGCGAAGCTGCCGTGATCGGGGCAGTGCAGCTCGAAGCTCTCGCCCGCGCGGGTGATGTGTAACTGGACGCGCAACACGTGCACCTCGATGCCGTGGCCGCCGACGCGCATATTCAGCGTCGGGTGCGCGTCCACGGTGTCGAGTTGTTCGCACGCGCCGATTCCGGGAAATAGTCGGGGATAGGTCTGCGGCTCGATCAGCGCATCCCAGATAGCTTTGCGGGCGATCGCGAACTCCGCGACCGCGTCGATGACATCGGTTACCACTGGCGTACTACTTCTGCCTGGCCGGTTCCCCTGATAACCCCCGGCTGATTACGTATTTGTAACGTCCCAGACAGTAAGGGTCAAGGGTCTTAAATTACTGGCCGGTAATTATTTAAATAGCGGATGAATTGCACTGGTAGGGCCGCGAAACCAAGCCTCTGGCGGTGCGGTAGCTCACGATTCGCCGGGTCGGTTCATGTGCGGACATACGGAACAAGTACGGTTCCCACGGCAACCTTCGTACCTTCCTCCGACTGGAGACACCACACTCATGACCACCGACGTCCTCACGCGCACCAAGGGGCGCGTCGACGCGTACTTCGGCATCAGCGAACACGGTTCGACCTTCAAGCGCGAGCTGATGGCCGGCACCGTCACCTTCCTGGCCATGTCCTACGTGCTCGCCGTCAACCCGCGCATCCTGGGCGACGGCCCCGCCGGCGATCTCCACGACAAGGGCATGCCGATCCAGGCCGTGTTCACCGCGACCGCCATCGCCGCCATCTTCGGCACGCTGGTCATGGGCCTGTGGGCCAAGTACCCGGTCGCGCTGGCGCCGGGCATGGGCCTCAACGCCTTCTTCGCCTACACCGTCGTGCTGCACATGGGAATCCCGTGGCAGGAAGCCCTTTCGGGCACCTTCCTATCCGGCGTCATCTTCTTCGTGCTGGCCGTGACCAAGGTGCGCGAGAAGATCATCGAGGCCATCCCCATGCAGATGAAGCTGGCCGTGGGTGCGGGCATCGGCATGTTCGTGGCGTTCCTGGGCCTCAAGAGCGCGGGCATCGTCACCGCGAGCGAGGCCACCTTCGTGCACCTGGGCGACTTCCACAAGGGCACCACCCTGCTGGCGCTGTTCGGTCTGGTCGTCACCGTGGTGTTCCTCGTGCTGGGCTGGCACGGCGCGGTGCTCTACGGCATCCTCGCCACCACCCTGGTCGGCATCGTGACCGGTCTGGTGAACCTGCCGAGCTCGGTCGCGGCCATGCCGCACGGGCTGGATCAGACCTTCGGCCAGGCCATCATCCACCTGCCCAACGCGTTCACCAGTCAGATGATCGTGGTCGTGCTGACCATGCTGTTCGTCGACTTCTTCGACGCCTCCGGCACTCTGATCGGCGTGGCGAACCAGGCCGGGCTGCTCACCAAGGACGGCAAGCTGGAGCGCGCGGGCCAGGCGCTGGCCGCCGACTCGGTCGGCACCGCCGCGGGCGCGATCATCGGCACCTCCTCGACCACCGCGTACGTCGAATCGACCGCGGGTGTCTCGGCGGGCGGTCGGACCGGCCTGACCGCGGTGTCCACGGCCTTCTGGTTCCTGGTCGCGCTGTTCTTCTTCCCGGTCTTCGCGACCTTCGCCAATGTCTCGGCGGTGACCGCCCCGGCGCTCATCGTGGTCGGCGTGCTCATGGCCCGCTCGCTGGGTGAGATCGAGTGGAACAAGCTGGAATACGCGGTCCCGGCCTTCATCACCGTGATCATGATGCCGCTGACCTACTCGATCGCGAACGGCATCGCCATGGGGCTGCTGTTCTACCCGATCGTCATGGTGGCCAAGCGCCGTGCGCGGGAGATCCACCCGATCATGTGGGTGCTCATGGCGATCTTCCTGTACTACTTCTGGTTCCTGGCCGAGTAGATCCAGGCCGGAAAAGACGGGCGCGAGGCGGAATAGCCTCGCGCCCGTTCTCGTTGGGGATCTGCTGTAGGCTTCGAAGCGGACCATGGTCCGGTTGAAATCGCCCCCCTAGCGTCTCGAGACCCGAGAGGCGCCGCAAGACCCGAGAGACGAGGACCCCGAACATGACCGCAACCCTGAACTCCACCGCCGCCGCCACCCGCGACACCGCCTCGAGCGGCGTGAGCGGCACCGATATCGGCCTGCTGGTCGCCCGCGTCGGATTCGGCGGCCTGCTGGCCGTGCACGGCAGCCAGAAGCTGTTCGGCTGGTTCAACGGCTACGGCCTGGACGCCACCGCGCAGGCCTTCCAGGGCATGGGCTACGACCCGGGCAAGTTCTTCGCCACCCTGGCCGGGCTGAGCGAGATCGCCGGTGGACTGCTGCTGGCGCTCGGGTTGCTGACGCCGCTGGGCGCCGCCATCGCGCTGGGCACCATGATCAATGCCGTGAATGTCACCCGCGGTGGCGGTTTCGCGATGTGGGAGACGCCCGCGGTGTTCGGTCTCGCCTCGGTGGCGCTCGCCTTCACCGGTCCGGGCCGACTGTCGCTGGATCACGGTCGGCCGTGGCAGCGTCAGGGTCTGGTCTGGGGTGTCGCGGCGATCGCGCTGGGCGTGGTGGCCGGGCTGATCACTCTCGCCGTGAAGTAGGCGGCGCTAAAAGAATTTTCGGTGTCCCCGCGCCGCGTGCAGGGCTTGGCGCGGGGACGACGGACACGCCCGATGTGGGAATTGGGGGGTACATCGGAGTATCGAAAGCCAATTTACTTCTGATCAGAAGTAAGAACCACCCCTGTGACTGTTCTCACAGACGTCATTTCATTTGTGCGACACTATTTGTCAGTCTTTCGAGAGCTTTTGTCACAACTTGGGGATCGGACGTTTCCCAATAGGGCGGCAAAGATGCTCGGAGATAACCGCCATAGCGCGCGGTGGCGAGTCGCGAATCGAGAATTGCGATAACTCCGCGATCGTCGGTACTGCGCAGCAAACGGCCCGTTCCCTGCGCCAGCAGCAGCGCCGCGTGATTGGCCGCCACGGCCAGAAAACCATTGCCACCACGCGATTCCACCGCGCGCTGCCGGGCCACCAGCAGCGGATCGTCGGGGCGCGGGAACGGAATGCGGTCCAGGATCACCAGACTCAGCGACGGGCCCGGAACATCCACGCCCTGCCACAGCGAAAGCGTCCCGAACAGTGAGGTTTCCGGGTCGTCCGCGAATTTGCGGACCAGCGCACCGGTGGCGTCGTCGCCCTGGCACAGGATCGGGGTATCCAGGCGTTCCCGCAGAATTTCGGTGGCGGCCTTGGCCGCCCGCATGGACGAGAACAGGCCCAGCGTGCGCCCGCCCGCCGCGAGAATCAGCCGCTCGATCTCGTCCAGATACGACTGCGGCAGCCCGTCCCGGCCGGGCGCGGGCAGATGCTTTGCCACGTAGAGGATTCCGGATTTGGCGTGGTCGAACGGGGAGCCGACGTCGACGGAATTCCAGCGCAGGGATTTCTCGTCGGACGGGGCCTCGGCGCCATTGGCCAGCGCCGGATCCACCTTCGACGCCGACTGCGGCGGCAGGCCCCAGGTCACCGCGAGATTGTCGAAGGAGCCGCCGATCTGCAGGGTGGCGGAGGTCAGAATCACTGTGGCCGTGCCGAACAGGCGACTGCGCAGCAGCCCGCCCACCGACAGCGGGGCCATGTGCAGGGTGCGGCGCGGCACCCCGCGCACATCCTCGGAGGCCAGCCAGATGACATCGCGGTGCGCGGACGGGTCGGCCTCCTCGAAGGTGGTGAGCACCCGCACCGCCGCGTCGTGCACCTCCTCGACGGCCGCCAGCGCCTGATTGCGAGCCGCCGCGCTCTCCGGATCGCCCTGCGCCGAGCTGCCGCCCTGCGGGGCCAGGGCGGTGCGCGCGTTCCAGGCCGCGTCGCGGATGAGCGCGAGCACCGGGGCCGCGCCGTCGGGCATGCGGTCCCAGCGGCCGGGATTCAGATCGTCGAGCAGGCTGTGCCAGGCCTCGGCCGCGCCCTCGAGCCGGTCCACCTCCTGCTCGTCGATGAGCTTGGTGCAGCGTTTGGCGGCGGCACTGATGGCGGAGGTGGACAGTTCGGCGGTGGCCACGCCGGTCACCCGGTCGACCAGTTCGTGCGCCTCGTCGACGACCACGACATCGTGTTCGGGCAGCACCTGGATGCCGCTGATGGCATCGATGGCCAGCAGCGCGTGATTGGTCACCACCACATCGGCCTGCCCGGATTCGGCGCGCGCCTTCTCCGCGAAGCAGTCCTGGCCGAAGGGGCAGCGCGATTTGCCCATGCATTCGCGCGAACTCACGCTCACCTGCCGCCACGCGCGATCGCTGACGCCGGGGGTGAGTTCGTCGCGATCGCCGGTCTCGGTCTCGGAGACCCATTCGTTGAGCCGCTGCACCTCGCGGCCCAGCTTGGAAATGGCGAAGGCGTCGAAGAGTTCGGCCTCCGGCTCCTCCGGAATCGCGCTATTGATCTTGTTCAGGCACAGATAGTTGTTCCGCCCCTTGAGAATCGCGAACTGTGGCACCCGGCCCAGCGGCGTGGCCAGCGCCTCGGCCAACCGCGGCAGATCCCGATCCACCAGCTGCCGCTGCAGCGCGATGGTCGCGGTCGAAACCACCACGGTCCGACCGGTCCGCACCGAATGCCGCAGACTCGGCACCAGATACGCCAGCGACTTACCGGTACCCGTCCCGGCCTGCACGGCAAGGTGCTCTCCGGTATCGATCGAATGCGCCACGGCGGCGGCCATCGTCTGCTGGCCCGTGCGCTCCTTTCCTCCCAACGCCTCGACAGCGGTGGCCAAGAGCTTCGGTACGGGAGGCAGTTCGGGCACGGCGGCCAGATTACTGCGCCGCGCCGACAACCCCCGCGCAAACCTCGGCAGGCCGCCCGTCAGGACCGAAATCCGCCGATCGGACGGCGGTCAGCGCTCGAGGGTTCCCGCCAGCTCGACGCCCGAGGCGCGGAGTTTGTCGAGGGCGGTGGCGACGGTGTCGGGGGAGACCGCGGCGGTGAGGCCGAGCAGGACTCGGGTGTCGAAGCCTTCGGCGCGGGCGTCCAGGGCGGTGGCGCGGACGCAGTGGTCGGTGGCGATGCCGCAGACGTCGACCGCGTCGATGTCGCGGGCGCGCAGCCAGTCGGCGAGGGTGGTGGCGCCGTCGGAGGCGGTGCCCTCGAAGCCCGAATAGGCCGCGGTGTAGGCGCCTTTGGAGAAGATCTCCTGGATGGGGGCGGTGTTCAGGTTCGGGTGGAAGTCCGCGCCCGTGGTGCCGACTTTGCAGTGCGGGGGCCAGGTGTCGATGTAATCGGGCGTGGCGGAGAAGTGCGCGCCCGGGTCGATGTGGAAGTCGCGGGTGGCGACGACGGCGGTGTAGTCGGACACGCCCAGGTATTCGGAGATCCGCTCGGCCACCGCCGCGCCGCCCGCGACGGCCAGCGATCCGCCCTCACAGAAATCGTTCTGCACGTCGACGACGATCAGCGCTCGGCTCATGGGCTGCCTCCCGGGGCCGGAGTGAACCACGACGGTTCGGCTCTCGTATTGCATTGTGCCGCTCGGCCGTCGGCCGGTCCATGCGGCCCACACCGGTTCGGGGGTATTCATGCGGCGCGCCGTTGTTTACGGGCTACTGCTGTTCGTGGCCTTCTCGATCGCGAGCGTCATCACCGCCCTGATGGACGGCCGGATCCACGGCCATCCCGGGGAGTTGCTCGGATTCGCGCTGCGCCATCCGGTGCTGCCCGCGATCGCGGCGGTGCTGGCCACGGTCGTCTGGTATCAGCTGCAGCGGCGGTCGGGCGCGCGGCGGTAGCGGCTCAGCTCAGGAATGTGGTCGGGATCGCGGGTTCTCCCGCCGACAGTTTCAGACCCTCCCAGGGCAGACTGACCAGTCCCTTGGCCACCAGTTCCCGGCTCTGCGCCAGCGTCGGCTGATCGGGGAGTACTTCGCCGTCGCGGACCAGCGGCACCTGCAGATCGCGAATCTGGAAGCCGTCGGGTTCGGGGCGGGAAGCGGAAGCGGGATAGACGATTTCCTCGACAATGGTGCCGGTACCCCGCGCCAGCCGGACCGCGCGCTTGGTGCCGCCGCGGGACTCCTTGTGCGAGCTGCGCTTCGCCACCGGGATGCCCTCCACCTCCACCAGCTTGTAGACCATCCCGGCGGTCGGCGCGCCGGAACCGGTGACCAGCGAGGTGCCGACGCCGTAGACGTCCACGGGTTCCGCGCGCAGCGCGGCGATGGCGTATTCGTCCAGATCGCCCGACACCACGATGCGGGTGCGGACCGCGCCGAGCGCGTCCAGCTGATCGCGCACCTGCCGGGCCAGCACGCCCAGATCACCGGAATCGATGCGCACGCCGCCCAATTCGGGCCCGGCCACCTCGATGGCGGTGGCCACGCCGCGGGTGATGTCGAAGGTGTCCACCAGCAGCGTGGTGCCGATGCCCAGCGCCTGGATCTGGCTGCGGAAGGCCGCCGCCTCGTGCTGGCCGTCCGCGCCGGAGTGCAGCAGGGTGAAGGCGTGCGCGCTGGTGCCCGCGCTCGGGACGCCGAACGATCGCGCGGCCTCCAGGTTGGAGGTGGCGTCGAAACCGGCGAGGTAGGCGGCGCGGGCGCTGGCGGGTGCGGCCAGTTCGTGCGTTCGGCGCGAACCCATTTCGATCATGCGGCGGCCGCCGGCGGCGCTCACCATGCGGGCGGCCGCGGCGGCGATGGCGCTGTCGTGGTTGTAGATGGACAGGATCAGGGTTTCCAGCAGGACGCATTCGGCGAAGGTGCCGCGCACGGTGAGGATGGGGGAGCCGGGGAAGAACAGCTCGCCCTCGCGGTAGCCGTCGATCTCGCCGCGAAAGCGGTAGTCGCGCAGCCACTCCAGGGTGCGGGCGTCCAGGAACTTCGCGGCGACCGCGAGTTCCGGCTCGCCGAAACGGAATTCGCTCAGCGCCGCGAGCAATCGCCCGGTCCCCGCGACCACACCGTACCTGCGGCCATTCGGCAATCTGCGGGCGAATACCTCGAAGGTGCACTGCCGCTGGGCAGAATCGTCGGCCAGCGCCGCCGCCAGCATGGTCAGCTCGTACTGATCGGTCAGCAGCGCAGTACTGGTCAGTCCGTCCGCGATCATCACGGGACCCACTCTAGGCACATTCGGACCTACCCCACCGACCACGCGCCACGCCCGGGTGTCGATCACGCTTTCCCGACGGAGTGGCGTGTCGCCTGGGCTGTTGTTTCATCGGCGTGCAGTCGTACCCTGGTTGTTATGGGTCTGTGTAATCAGGACGATGTCAGGGTCGCCACCGGTCCGGTGCGCGTGGACATGACGTTGTCGGCGGCACAGGCGACACCGGAGGCCATCGAATACACCGAGATTCTGGAAGCCGAGGACCGGCCGTGGGTCACCGTCGTGTGGGACGATCCGGTCAACCTCATGCACTACGTGACCTACATCTTCCAGAAGCTCTTCGGTTACAGCAAAGGCAAGGCAACCGAGCTCATGTTGAAGGTGCACAACGAAGGCAAGGCCGTGGTGTCCGCAGGGTCGCGCGACAAGATGGAACACGACGTTCAACGCCTGCACGCGGCGGGGCTGTGGGCCACCATGCAACGTGACGACTGACCGCGACGACTACGGTTACCCCGTGCGGAAGTGGAGCAGAAAGAACTCCCTGGGCGGGTTGAAGCTGCGTTCGGAAATGGACGCCCACGAGGCGGACGTGCTGCGGTCGCTGGTCGGGGCGGTCACCGGACTGCTCACCGATCGGGCCCGCTCGGCGCCCGAGGACGAGCTGGCGGCCCTCACCGGGCTACAGCTCGGCAACACCACCCCGCCCGACGATCCGCGCCTGGCCCGGCTGCTGCCGGACTTCCACCGCCCCGAACCCGGTTCCCCCGACGCCGAGCGCGCGGACCTCAACAGCGCGCTGCGCAGCCTGCACGAGCCGGAGATCATCGAGACCAAGGTGGCCGCGGGCCTGGTCATCCTGGAGACGCTGCCGCCGCAGGGCGGCAAGGTCGTCATCACCCCCGAGCAGGCCGACGCCTGGCTCACCGGGCTCAATGACGTGCGGCTGGCGCTGGGCACGGCCCTGCAGATCGACGCCGACACGCCCGAACACCTCCCGGACGAGGATCCCCGCGCGCCGAGCCTCGAGGTCTACCACTGGCTCACCTGGATGCAGGACTCGCTGATCCAGGCGCTCACGCCGTAAACGCCCGCATTACCGTGGTCACCCAGGAGGAGCTGCTGTGAACAGTGTTGCGGGACCACGTAATTCGATCACCGATGTCGCCGGTGTGCTCGTCGGCCACCATCACGCGCTGGATCCGAACGCCACCCTGGGCTCGGGTGCGGCCACCGGCTGCACCGTGGTGCGGGTGCCGGGCGGGGCGGTCGCCTCGGTGGACGTGCGCGGCGGCGGCCCGGGCACCCGCGAGACCGACCTGCTGGATCCGGGAAACACCGTGCGGCAGGTGAACGCCATCCTGCTCACCGGCGGCAGCGCCTACGGGCTGGTCGCGGCCGGCGGCGTCATGCGCTGGCTGGAGGAGCACAAGGAGGGCATCCCGATGGATCCCGCCGATCCGGCCCGCGTGGTGCCGATCGTGCCGGGCGCGGTCATCTTCGATCTTCCGGTGGGCGCGTGGGACATTCGGCCCGACGCCGACTTCGGCTTCCTGGCCGCCGAGGATGCGGGCGCGGACTTCGCGCGCGGTTCGGTGGGGGCGGGTGTCGG
>NZ_BAAFGR010000116.1:0-26076 GCF_041154655.1 Nocardia sp. JMUB6875 | reverse complement strand
CCCCGGCGCAGCCCGCCGCGAAGCCGAACGCGCAGAAGCCGAATCGCGCCAAGCGCGGCGGCAAGGCCCCGATGCCGTCCTGGGAGGACGTGCTCCTAGGGGTCCGCAGCTCCGGTCACTAGACCAGTTCGAATTTAGAGGATGCTAGAGGGTTGCTACACCCTCTAGCACTCCGGTCTCCGGCACGCCGGGAAACGGGGTTGGCAACAGCGACATTTCGGCCGCCTCGGGGGTAGATTCATTTCTGGTGGCGGTCATTGCCGGGCCGATCCGCGTCGACGCCGACGTTCGGCCGCCGAGTATTGCTCAAAGATAGCCAGCTTGTGTGCAATGACTCGAGGGAGGTGACGTCGGTGCCGTCAACGGTCTCATCCCTGTGGTACGTCGACGCCCCCGATCCGGTGGCGGTGCTGCGCGAGCATCCCGGGCCCGATCCGGATGCCGCCTTCGCACTCGCCAAACAACTCAATCCGGACCGCGATGTGGTCCCGGCCGCGTCGGGCACCATGAAGGTCTGGGCCGGGCCCGATCCCGAATCCGTCTATATCGGTTGCTATCCCGGCGTCACCGTCGTCTGCTCGACCCAGGCCGCGCTGCCCCGCCCCACCAAACTGCCGGAACTGCTGGTGCGTCCGCTCGCCTCCGAGCACACCTTCCTGGTCTCCTACGACCTGTCGCTGGGCTGGGGCGCGTTCGCGGAATGGGAGCGCGGCGAATTCCGGCGCTCCTTCAGCGCCACCCGCGTCAATATCCTCGAGGACGAGGGCATGCCGCGGGTCTGGGAGCGGGAGTACTGGGCGGGCGAGCATCCCATCGAACTCGCGCCCGGCGAAATGCCGGACCCGCAATTGCTGCCCTTCGACCCGCCCGATTTCGCCGATTTCGCGAACCTGGAATGGCTCGGATTCCGTTATCGCGCCAAGACTTCCGCGGACGATCTGACCGCCGACCAGATCGAGGTGTGCGGTTTCTCGCTGTTCCCGAAGGGCGAGGCCCCCAAGGCCGCGCCCGAACCCGAACCGCGGCTCGAGGAGAACGGCAAGCGCGGCCTGCTGCGCTGGCTGCGCGGTCGCGACCGGGTGTCCTGACCGGCCGACCGCGCGTGGCCCATTTCGGCCCGGTTGGCTCAGAAGAGCAGCAGACCCAGCCAGCCCAGCAGTACGCCGATGCCCAGCCCCGCGATCACCCACCGCGTCACCGGCGCGTACCGCCACCGCCAGGCCGTCGGCGCCGCCCCGCCCACCGCGATCAGATTCACGATCACCGCCAGCGTCCAATGGATCTGGGCCAGCGCCGCCCCGAAGGCGTAGACGCCCACCGTGGTCAGCGCCGCCACCAGCGCCGTCGCGGCGATACCGGCCGCCCACGGGGTCGGCTCGGAATACCCGTATCCATACGGTCCGTCGGGCGGATGACTCACTCGGCTCGCACTCTCTCGTAGAAGGCCATGGCGGCTGCGGTGGCCACATTAAGCGAATCGGTGCCCGGCGTCATGGGGATGCGGGCCCGGATATCGCTGGCCCGCATGGTCTCCTCGGTGAGCCCGGGGCCCTCCGCGCCGAGCAGCAGGGCCACCTTCTCGCCGGTCATGGCGGTGGCGAGGGTGTCGGCATTGGGGTTCGGGGTCAGCGCGATGATCTGGAAACCCTTGTCCCGCAGGATGTCCAGTCCGTTCGGGAACGGCGGCAGCTGAGCGAACGGCACCCACAGCACGTGCCCCATGGAGACGCGCACGGCCCGCCGGTACAGCGGATCCGAGCAGCGGTCGCCGAACAGCACCGCGTCCGCGCCCAATCCGGCGGCATTGCGGAAGATGGACCCGATGTTCTCGTGATCGTTCACGCCCTCGAGCACCGCCACCGTCCTCGCGTCGGCGAGCACCTCGTCCACGCCGAGCTCCCGCGGCCGATGCGCACCGGCGAGCACGCCCCGGTTCAAATGGAATCCGACGACCTTCGCCATCACATCCGCGCTGGTCTGGTAATACGGAATATCGATTCCGGCCAGGTCCGCGGCCAGCTGCTCATATCGGTTCGCGACCCCGAACAATGCGAACGGGGTGAATCGTGACGCCAGCATGCGCTGCACGACGACCACGCCCTCGGCGATCACCAAACCCTTGCCTCCCGGCAGGTCCGGCCGCCGATCGGCATTGTTGAGATCGCGGAAATCCGCGACTCGGGGATCGTCCGGGTCGTCGATATCGATTACTTCGGCCACCCGGCCATTTTCGCCTCCCCTGCGGGCGGGGTTATGCGCAGGGCATAGGGTGATCTTCGATCCGTTTCCCCTAATCGAAGAGGACAGCCGATGAGCAACAAGCCGGAAATCGAGTTCCAGGACGGCCCCGCCCCCGCCGAGCTCGTGATCAAGGACCTCGTCGTGGGTGACGGCGCGGAAGCCAAGCCCGGCGACACCGTCGATGTCCACTACGTGGGCGTCGAGTACGACACCGGCGAGCAGTTCGACGCCTCGTGGGACCGCGGCGAGTCCATCACCTTCCCGCTGCGCGGCCTGATCCAGGGCTGGCAGGACGGCATTCCGGGCATGAAGGTCGGCGGCCGCCGCCAGCTGACCATCCCGCCGAAGCTGGCCTACGGCGAGTCCGGCGGCCACCAGCTCTCCGGCAAGACCCTGGTCTTCGTCATCGACCTGCTGGACGTCCTGAACTGACGCCGTCCGGTCGGCGCGGCAGCCCCATCGTGAATGCACTGCCCGCCCGCGCGATTCCGCGCGGGCGGGCAGTTTTCGCAGGTGGGTGCGGTCAGGTCTTGTCGACGGTGACCACGATGCTGTTCATGATCTTGTCGGCGAAGGTCTGGCGCTTGGCGTCCCAGAGCGGCCACAGCCAGCCGATATCGCAGGGCAGCGAGTCCACGATGTGGCAGAGCTGCCGGACGATCGTCATGCCGAAGCCCAGCGGCTGGCCGTCGGCCTCGCGGACCACCTTGATGCCCACGATCTTCTTGCCCGGCGTCTGACCGGTCTTGCCCTGCATGTACAGCAGGTACAGGCCGCCGAACAGGGCGATGGCCGCGCCGATCAGGATCAGCACGAACCCGCCGGCCGACAGCCCGCCCGAGCACGAGGTGCTGTAGGACGTGTCGGTGGAGTCGGTGACGCAGTCCATGTCCTTCGAGCCGACCGCGAAGCCGATGCCGTAGAAGATGGCCGCGGGCACGCCGACGATCAGCGCGTCGATGAGGTATCCGCCGACCCGCAGGATCCAACTGGCATACGGCGGTTGGGGATAGGCGCCGTAACCACCGCCGGGTGGGTAGCCCCCGGGCTGCCCGGGATATCCGCCCGCGGGCTGCCCGTAGCCGGGAGGCGGCTGCTGTCCATAGCTCGGTGGCTGTTGCCCGTAGCCGGGTGGCTGCTGCCCGTATCCGGGCTGCTGCGGCTGCTGAGAATAGGGATCGTTGCCGTACGTCATTCGTTCCTCCCCAGAGGGATGCGGGGGTGGGGCCCCCGCATTGTCTCGCGAACCACGCGGTTTTCTGGCGATTTACGAACCGACGACGGCATTCATGATGGTTCCGGCGCTGGTGGCGGTGGCGCCGCCCAGCATGGCGTTGGCGACCATCTTCGGCGAGGCCGATCCGCCGCCCCACTTCTCCCAGGCGAAGCGCCCGCCGCCGTAGGTGATGGCCGCGATGCCCGACATCTGGGTGAACCAGGTGAAGTAGCGGAACATCTTCATCATCTTGTCGGCCATGGGCGGGGTCTCCGCGGTGGGATTGCCGATCTGGGCCAGAACCGTGCCGTACATGTCGTGCGCGGCCAGCAACATGCTCACGATCGTTTCCTCTCCGGTACCGGGGCGCTGGGTGAAGCCAGGGAACGGATAGAGCGGACGAGATTCCGAAACGGGTCGATTAGAGCAATTCGGGCACAGTGTAACCCGATGAACCGCCGATTGTTGCTGACTGTTTGCGAATGTTATTTGCGAACGATGTCCACCGGGTCGGTGAGGGCGGCCGAAATGGTCACTTGCTGTGGAACTCCCAGCTGCGGCAGTGAGCCGAGCGCCTGATTTGTCTGGTTGCCCAGGGTTTTGGTTACGGCCTGCAATTGGGTGACGCCACCCGTGAGCGCCTGCATGGCCGCGATCAGCTGGGTGCCCGCCTGATCGGCGATGGCCGGAATCTGCTGTGCCAGCGACGCGCCCTGATTCAACTGGGTGCTGGCGTCGTTCAACTTGGCGGCGGCGTCGCGCAGCAGCTGCCCGACCGGCGTGTCCGGAGTGACTTGCGTGCCGGTCAGATTGGCGAAGCCGCTGAGCTGGGAATTGGCCTGATTGGCGACATTCTGCAGGCCGGTCAGCTGGGTGATGACATTCGCCAGCTGCGGATCGCTCGCGAAGGGCAGCGCCTGCAGGATCGGCACCACCAGGTTGAGCCCGTTGGACAGCGTCTCCGCCGACTGGGTGACCTGACCCATGGTGACGCCGGTCGAATCCAGCGCCGTGGCAAGCTGATTCGCCTGCGTGGTGGCGGCGGAGAGGGTCGAGTTCAGGGCGTCGATGCCCGAGGTCAGCTGTCCCGCACCGGCTTTCGCCTGATTCAGGAAGTCCATCATCTGATCCGCGCCGCCGCCGAACTGCGCGGCCCCGTCGGCCGCCGCCTGCACGCCCGCGCTGAGCAGTTGCGAGGTCCCGGCGATCTGCGATACCTGCAGGCGCGCGGTGTTCATGGTCGAGAACATGGTGTCCAGCCCGGCCGCGCTGATCTTCTTGGTCACCTCGTTGACCGCGTCATTGACCAGGTTCGGATCGGCGCGATCGTGCGTGGCTACGGTGACCTGCGCCTTGATCGGCTTGGCGGTGGCCAGCGACTTGATGTCGGCGGTCAGGTCGGTGGGCAGCGTGATGACCGCGGCGTAATCCTCGGTGCTCGCCTCGTCGACCACGTCCCAGTGCCGGGTTCCGCTGTCCTGCAACTCCTTCGCGATGCGCGCGCCCAACGGCCCGCTGTCGCCGTTGACGAGCGCGACCGCCGAGGGCGCGGAGCGCAGGCGCAGGACGCTGAGGGTGCCCGCGGTGACCGCGGCGGCGAGCAGCAGGACGATCAGGACCCAGCGGGTGCGTTTTCCGAACACCATAAAGACCGTAGAGGCCCCGATTGGCGCTACCTCTGATGGTTGTCTGAGAGTTCGGTAAAGACCGGTCGATCCGGAAGTTCCAGCACCAGCCGCACGCCGCCCAGCGCGCTGTCCTCGAAATAGGCCCGGCCACCGTGCAATTGCGCCTGCTGCGCGACCAGCGCCAGACCCAGGCCGGAACCGCCCTTGGCGGCATTGCTCCCGCGCACGAACCGCTCGAACACCGCCGCCCGCTCCTGCGGGGGCAGGCCGCGGCCATTGTCGTCGACGGCGATCACGATGCGCCCGTCCGGAAGCCGGTGCGCGGACACCACGGCGAAGGTGGCCCCGCCGTGCTTGGCCGAATTCTTCAGCGCGTTGTCCACCGCCAGCCGCAGCCCGGTGGGCAGGCCGCGGGTGACGAGTTCGGCATCGGTGTCGATGCGCACCTTCAACTGCGGGAAGTGCCGCATGGCGTCGTGGGCGGCGGCGTCGCAGAGTTCGGCGACATCGGTGACCACGTGGTCGCGGGCATTGGTGAGATCGCCCGCGGCCAGGCGTTCCAGCGCGGCCAGGGTGGTCTCGACCCGGTTCTGCCCGCGCTGCAGGTCGGTCAGGATCTCCCGGCGCTGCGCCTCGTCCAGGTCCAGGGTGCTGAGCACCTCGATGTCGGTGCGCATGGCGGTCAGCGGGGTGCGCAGTTCGTGGGCGGAGACGGCGGCGAAGTCGCGGGCGGTCTCGAGCGCGGCGGCGGTCTCGCCCTGCGCCCGGTCCACTCGTTCGAGCAGGGTGTTGACCGCCTCGGCGAGCTTGTCGGCCTCCTTCACGCCCGAACCTGCCACGGGCAGCGGGATTCTCGATTCGCCATTGGGGCCGCGGTCGTCCAGGGCGCGGGTCAGCTTCACGATGGGCCGGACCGCGCGCCCGCCGAGCAGCCAGCCCAGCCCGGCCGAGGCCGTCACCGCCAGTGCGGCGGCCAGATACACCCAGCGCCGCTGCTCGTGAATCGTCTCCTCGGTCTGATTGGTCGGAATGCCCAGGGACACAACGCGTCCCGCCGGTTGCGCCTCGGTGGTGGTGAGCACGCGGTAGGCATTGCCGTCCACGGTCACGGTGGCATTGCCGACCGGCAGCTCCGGCAGCCGCACCGGCGTACTGGCCATCGAGCCGTCCGCATTGCGCACGGTCAGTGCCATTTCCTTGTTGGGCGCGAGGATGTCGACCACATTGACCGCGAAGACCGGCTGGATCAGCACCAGCCGCGACACCATGGACAGCTGCTGATCGGCCTGCGCCATATTGCTGCGGCCGATGGCGTAGATGGTGATCCAGCTCAGGATGGCCACGATGATGGTCGCGCCCAGCGCCGCCGCCGCGGCGACGCGCACGCGCAGCGTGTAGGACCAGCGGCGGGCGGGTGACTTCATTTGGGTGCGCGCAAGACGAAGCCGACGCCGCGGATGGTGTGCAACAGGCGTGGGGTTCCGTCGATTTCGAGCTTGCGGCGCAGGTAGCCGACGAAGACGTCGACCACATTGGTGTCGGCGGCGAAGTCGTAGCCCCACACCAGTTCCAGCAGCCGTTCGCGGCTCAGCACCACGCCCGCGCTGCGGGCCAGGGTGGACAGCAGCTCGAATTCCCTTTTGGTGAGCTCGATTTCGGTGCCGTTCAACAGGGCGCGATACCCCGCGACGTCAACCTCCAAGGGCCCCACCGTGATAGCGCCCGGAATATTGGAGGCCGGGACATCGCTCCGCCGCCGCAGCAGCGCCTTGATCCGGGCCACCAGTTCGGCGAGCACGAACGGCTTCACCAGATAGTCGTCGGCCCCCGACTCCAGCCCCGCGATGCGGTCGTCGACCGAACTGCGCGCCGACAGCACGCAGATCGGCACCTCGTTGCCCATGGCGCGCAGCGCGGTCACCACGCCCGCGCCGTCGAGCACGGGCATGTTCATATCGAGCACGACCGCATCGGGGGCGGATTCGTTGACACTGCGCAGCGCCGCCGCGCCGTCCCGGGCGATCACCACCCGGAAACCGGACAGCCGGAGCCCGCGCTCGACCGATGCGAGAACATCCTCATCGTCATCGACGACCAGGACAGTGGGTAGCTCAGCGCGTTCGACCACGGACTCCATTTTGGCAGTCGCTACCTCAGTAGTTGTGGCAGGAGTCGGCGACCTGCTGGATGGCGGCGGCGATTCCTCCGGCGCGCGGGTCGCTGGCGGCCTGGTTCGCGGCGTCCGGGTTCTCCGCGAGATAGCGATCGAGCTCGGCCTGTCGCTCGGCGGGGGAGAGGTCGAACTTGGCCCTCAGTTCGGCCTTGTAGCCGGGGTTGGAGTCCAGGAACGAGGCCAGGGCGGGGGCCTTGTCGTGCAGCGCGGCGTCCACCTGGGTGAACGAGCAGGTCGAATTCAGCAGCGGGGCAACCAGATCCGCGGGGGACGCCGAGGCGGTGGCGGGAGCGAGGGCGAGGGCCACGGCGGCGACCGCGCCCGCGCCGAAGAGCACGCCAGCACGGCGGTTACGGATGAAGCTCATCATCAGCCTTTCCGGGTATGTCAGGCTGCGGGCCGTACGGCCCGCGCCCGCCCGACGCTAAACCACCCGGTTGGGACGTCGATGAGTGCTTTCTGAAAAAGCTCTGAGGTTGAGCTCAGCCTTGCGCGGTCGGATCGGTCGCCGAGGCGGGCAGACCCGGATCCAGCGTCGCCGGGTCGATGCGGGTGATCGGCATGGTGGCCGCGCTGGCCGCATCGGCGGCGGCGATGCGCTCCTTGTCCTCCATGAGCGTGACGGCGTCGCGGATCTGCTTCTCCAGCGTCGGCAGCATGGCGGCGTCATCGATGGTGGGCGGCACCTCGTAGGCGTCGCCCGCGGCGATCTGACGCATGGTGCGGCGCAGGATCTTTCCGGAGCGGGTCTTGGGCAGCGCGGTCACCGCGACCACGTCGTAGAGGGTGGCGATGGCCCCGACCCGCTCGCGCACCCGCTCGATGATCTCGGCGCGCAGCCGCTCGGGCTCGACGTCGACGCCGGCCTTGAGCACCACGTACCCGATGGGCCGCTGGCCCTTCAGCTCGTCCGGAATGCCGACCACCGCGGTCTCGGCGACCAGCGGATGCCCGGCGATGGCCGCCTCGATGCCGCCCGCGGACAGCCGGTGGCCCGCCATATTGATGACGTCGTCGCTGCGGCCCAGGACATAGAGGTATCCGTCCTCGTCGAAGAAGCCGGAGTCGCCGGTCAGGTAGTGGCCGGGATACGCGGACAGATAGGAACGCTCGTACCGTTCGTCGTCGCGCCACAGCGTGGTCAGCGTGCCGGGCGGCAGCGGCAGCCCGATCACGATGTTTCCTTCTGTATTAGGGGCGACCGCATTGCCCTCGGAGTCCAGCACCCGCAACCGGTAGCCGGGCACCGGCACCGACGCCGAACCGGGCTTGATCGGAAGCTGCTGCAGCCCGAGCGGATTGGCGCAGATCGGCCAGCCGGTCTCGGTCTGCCACCAGTGGTCCACCACCGGGCAGTCGGGACGGTTGGCCAGCAGGGTCTCGACCGCCCATTCATAGGTGGCCGGATCCAGCCGCTCGCCCGCGCAGAACAGCGCCCGCAGCCTCGACAGGTCGTGCCGGTGCGCGGCCGCGGCCTCCGGATCGGCGCGGCGGATGGCCCGCAGCGCGGTCGGCGCGGTGAACATGATGTCCACCTTGTACTCGTCCACCAAGCGCCAGAAGGTCCCGGCGTCCGGGGTCCCGATCGGCTTGCCCTCGTAGAGGATGGTGGTCGCCCCGACCAGCAGCGGCGCGTAGACGATGTAGGAGTGCCCGACCACCCAGCCGATATCGGAGGTGGTGAGCATGGTCTGCCCGGGGCCGACCTCGTAGATATTGCGCATGGACCAGGCCAGCGCCACCGCGTGCCCGCCGTTGTCGCGCACCACGCCCTTGGGTTTCCCGGTGGTTCCCGAGGTGTAGAGGATGTAGAGCGGATCGGTGGCGGCCAGCGAGACCGGGTCGGCCGGTTCGGCGTCGACCATCGCCTCGTCCCAGTCGATCCAGCGGGCGGCCACGGTCTCCGAGGAGGCGGGCAGATGCTCGGTGGCCTCCTGCACGGCCGGAAAACGAATGGTGGGGAAGCCTTCTCGCTGCTTGACCAGCACGGTCCGGGGCGCGGTGGTCGCGGCCAGATCCAGGGCGGCCAGCACGATCGGCGGATATTCGATGCGGCGGCCCGGCTCCAGCCCGCCGGATGCCGTGATAATCAGCACAGGTTCGGCATCGTCGATGCGGGCCGCGAGCTCATGGGCGGCGAACCCGCCGAAGACCACGGAGTGCACAGCGCCGATGCGGGCGCAGGCGAGCATGGCCACGACCGCTTCCGGAATCATCGGCATATAAATGACGACCCGATCACCGGTCTTGACGCCCAATCGGAGCATGGATCCGGCAAATCGGGCGACTTCGTCCAGCAACTCCCGATATGTGTAGATCCGCCTGGACCCGGTCATAGCGGAGTCATATATTAGGGCGGGCTGTGCGGCGCGACCCCCCTCCTGACCGTTGGTCGAGCCGTCGGGAGCTGTGATCTCGCGCACATGCCGATCCAGCGCATTGTAGGAGGTGTTGAGGCGAGCGTCGGGGAACCACCGCGCCGTCGGACGGGCCGCGGTATCGAGAATCTGGGTGGGAGGCACATCCCAGCTGATGGATTCGGCCGCGTCGCGCCAGAACTCCGAGGGATCGACCAGGCTCAGCTGATACGCCGGTCGGTACTCCTGCTTCGCGTTCAACCCGGTGACTCCCTAGCTCCGCCATGTGTCCTTGAGATGCGCTGAGATGCCCGCCTCGATAGATCGACCTGATTGTGGCAGACTTCACGCGACGTCCGGGCGGACGCCGCGACCTTTGATTTTGCCTGCAAACGGCAGGTCAGGGACCGGTGGTTGCCAAGAGGTCACACAAGAAGTTATTGATCCGTTAGAATCGCATGTCACATATTTCGGCCGTCATGGACGCAATTTCTCGGCCAGCCGCCGTTCTCGGTCAGCTCCGTCTGTCGAGCCAAGCGTGCGATCGCGGAGGCTCGCTGATGGCGCGTGGCTGGGGCCAGTTTGGAAAGTGAGTGGGAGATGCGTGACGCCGCTAGGTCCGGCAGCAATAAGCGCTGGGCGCTGAGCAACTGGGACCTGCGATGGAAGGTCACGGCGGTGCTCGCCGTGCCGCTGTTGGTCGCGGTTGTGCTGGGAGCGTCCAGGATCTCGGCCGAGTTCGCCGATTCATCCCGGCTCTCGACGGCGACCGACCATGTCGGGGTGATCCCGGCGATCACCGGTCTCAGTGCCGACGCGGCGCAGGTCGCCGGCGGTCAGATGGTCATGCTGGGCCCGACCCAGTCGCTGACCTCGGATCCGGAACTCGCGCAGCTGGATATGGCGATCTCCTTCGCCGAGAAGGCCGCCGCGCGGCTGAGCGACATTCCCAGCGCCCGCCAGGCGCTGGACGAGATGATCGTGGGCGCCAAGGCCATCCGGTCGCAGGGCCTGGCCCCGTCCAAGTCGATTCCCGACACCGTCGCCCAGGTCGAACGGATCCGTGGCAACAGCGTCAAGACCGTGGAGAACATCGTGTCCACGGTCGCGGACAAGACCGTGGACACCTCCAAGCTGCGCCTGGTCGACTCGCTGAACTCGCGCTGGATGCTGTTCAACGAGGTCGCCGGCATGGCCGAGGCGCTACGCAACAACCCCAAGGATGGCCTCAAGGACATCCAGATCGGCGTCAATACCGAGCGGCAGATGCTGGCCGTGCTGGCGCACCGCTTCTCCGACGGCGACCCGATCATCGCCGACCTACAACGCGGCGCCGACACCCGCGTGCAGCTGGTCAACGGCCCGCAGGCGCAGGCCGGTCAGCTGCCGGTGGCGGAGCTGAAGGATTCGCTGGTCGCGAGCATCAACAGCTATCAGACCATCGCCACCAACGCGACCAAGGACATCGTGTCCCGAGTCGACGAGCTGGCCTCGAGCGCCCGTTCCGGCGCCATCCGGTACTCGATCATCGTGATCGCCACCATCCTCGGCGCCATGGCGCTGGCCGTGCTGATCGCGCGCGCGATGATCGTCCCGCTGCGCCGTCTGCGCCTGGCCGCCCTGCGCGTCGCCGAATACGACCTCGGCCAGGAAGTCTCCTCGCTGCGTGACGGTGCCGACCCCGAAGACGTTCCGCTGGAACCGATGCCGGTGCACACCGACGAGGAGATCGGCCAGCTGGCCCGCGCCGTCGACGACATCCACGGTCAGGCGCTGCGCCTGGCCGCCGACCAGGCCGCCATGCGTACCCAGGTCAACGACATGTTCGAGACGCTGGCCCGGCGCTCCAAGTCCCTTGTCGACCACCAGCTCTCGCTCATCGAGGCCATGGAGTACGACGAGAAGGACCCGCGCCTGCTCGAGAACCTCTTCCGCCTCGACCACCTCGCCGCCCGTATGCGGCGTAATGGCGACAACCTGCTCATTCTGGCCGGTACCAAACAGCGCCGGACCAAGTCCGCCCCCGTCGAGATCGCCGACGTGCTGCGCGCCGCCATCTCCGAGGTGGAGGACTACGAACGCGTCAAACTGGGTGCGACCCCGCGTGGTTCGCTCGTCGAGCCCGCCGCCTCCGACCTCGCGCACCTGTTCGCCGAGCTCCTGGACAACGCGCTGCGCGCCTCTCCGCCGGAGACCGACGTCAAGTTCACCTTCGCCCAGGCCCACGATCAGGGTCTGCTGATCGAGGTCGCCGACCGCGGTATCGGTATGCCCCCGGCCGAAATGGCCGAGATCAACCGGCGATTGGAGGCCGTGGCCGAGGTCGGCCCGGACACCGCGCGCCACATGGGTCTGTTCGTGGTCGGCCGCCTGGCCGAGCGCCACGGCCTGACCGTGCGCCTACGGCCCACCTTCGACACCGCCCGGGACCCGGGTGTGACCGTCACCGTGCACGTGCCCAAGCCGCTGATCGTGTCGGCGGGCGGGGCCATCTCGGTGCCGCCGCAGCCGCAGGACGCGCCGCAGCGCCCGCAGCCGGCTCCGGCCGGTGCGGCGCAGGGCGCGGGCAACCAGGCCGGTGCGCCGTCCTCCATGCAGATGCGCGCGGTCACCCGCACGGCGACCGGCAATGTCATGGTCACCGTGGATCCCGGTGGCAGCGGGCCGATTCCGGCGGGCACGGCGGCCGGGACCGCCGCCCCGACCCCGGCCGCGGCCAGCGCGGCCACCGGTCTGCCCACCCGGCAGCCGGGCGCCCAGGTGCCCGGCGGGCTGCCGGTGCGCCAGCCGGGCGTGAACGGCCCGACCGTCAAGCACACCGTGTCCGCGCCGGGTGGCGCGAGACCCGGCGGACTACCCCAGCGGGATCCGGGCGCGCACGGTCCGGCCGCGCCCTCGGCTCAGCCGGGTGCGAATCTGCCGCAGCGTGGCCAGGGCGAGGCCCCGGCACAGCCGCGGGGCGGTCTCGCCGCCAATATGCTCAAGCGCCAAGGCGCCCCGGGCGGCATGCCGCCGCGGCCGGGCGCACCGGGGGAGCCGGGAGCCGCGCAGCGCGGTCCGGGCCAGGGGGGTCTGCCGCAGCCGGGTCAGTCCGGTGCGATGCCGCAGCGCAATCCTTCCGTCGGTCTGCCGCCGCGTGATGGCGGAGCGTCCCAGCGTGATTCGGGACCGGGTGGTCTGCCGACGCGTCAGCCGGGTGCCAATGGCGCGCCGGGCCGGGAGCCGGGTCTGGGTCAGCCGCAGCGGGGTGCCGCTTCGGGTGGTCTTCCGACTCGTGAGCCGGGTAGCAATGGCGCGCCGTCGCGTGACCAGGGCGCACCCGGTGCGCCGCAGCGTGACTCGGGTCCGACTCGTCGTGAGCCCGCGGCCGGTGGTCTGCCGCAGCGTGATTCGGCTTCGGGTGGTCTGCCGCAGCGTGACGGCGGTCTGCCGACCCGTCAGCCGGGTGCCAATGGCGCTCCGGCTCAGCGTGGCCCGGGTGCGCCCGGTATTCCGCAGCGTGGCGCCGCGGCCCAGCAGGATTCGGAGCGTCCGGGTCTGCCGCAGCGCGATGCGATTCCGCCGCGCGACGGTGGTCTCCCGCAGCGGGGTGCCGCTTCGGGCGGCCTGCCCCAGCGCGACGGCGGCCTGCCGCAGCGTGGCGCCGCTGGTGCCGATCCCTTGTCGGGCGGCCTGACTCAGCGTGATCCGCTGTCCGGTGGCCTGCCCCAGCGCGGTGCCGCGTCGGGCGGTCTGCCGCAGCGTGGCGCCTCGAAGCCGGATCCGCTCTCGGATCCGCTGAGCGGCCCCCTCCCGCAGCGGGATTCGGTGCTGCCGCAGCGCGGCGCGAACGGTCTGCCCCAGCGGGATCCGGGTGCGGTGCTGCCGCAGCGTCCCGCCCCGATTCCGGGTGTCGGCCTGCCGCAGAACGGCACCGAGGGTGTCAAGGAGCCAGGACGCCACAGCTTCAAGTCGAACCCGACCAAGGCGGCGTCGTTCTTCCAGACGCGGCTGCAGCCGGCGGACGCCCCCGGCGATTCCGTCATGGGCGGCACGCCGATTTTCGCCGAGATGATGTCGGCGTGGCTGTCGGATCCGAATGCCGACCGGTCCCAGGTGGCCGCTTCCTTCGAATCACCGGGCGACGAGGGCTGGGTGGCCGCACGGCGCGCCATCGAGACCACGCCGGACAAGCGCACCGCCGCCGGTCTGCCGCAACGTGATCCGGGCAACCGACTTGTGCCGGGCGGTGTCAACGGAAACGCTGACAAGGCCGCCCACCGAGACCCAGAATCCATCAGGTCAAGCTTGAGTCGTCATCAGCAAGGCGTCCGGGATGGCCGCGCCATGAGAGCAATGAACCTAACCGGAGATAAAGGAGACCGATGAACCCCGATCTAGGTGGTACGAAGCGTCAGCTGGATTGGCTGGTTTCGAATTTCGCCAATGAGGTTCCCGGCGTTGCGCACGCGGTCCTGGTATCCGCTGACGGCCTGCTCATGGCCGCGAGTGCGCAGCTGCCCGTGGACCGAGCCGAACAGCTGTCCGCGGTGACCGCGGGGCTCGCGAGCCTCTCGGTGGGTGTGTCGAACTTGTTCGAGGGCGGCACCGTGTTGCAGTCGGTGGTCGAGATGGAACACGGCTATCTGCTGCTCATGGCGGTCGGCGACGGCTCTTACCTGGCGGTGCTGACGAATACGTCCTGCGACATCGGCCAGGTGGGCTACGAAATGGCGTTGTTGGTCGAGCGAGTGGGCCAGACGGTTCAGGCCACACCTCGCGTCACGATGGGTTCCTGATGGCGGGATGGACATAGACAACGAACGCGTTGGGAGCGCCGAACCGAGCCTGGTTCGCCCGTATTCACTGACGGCCGGTCGCACCCGGCCGAAGGTGGAGCTCGCCTTGGAGGCGCTCGTCGCATCGCATCCGGTCGCCCTCGAGCGGCAGTTCGAACTCACCAATATCGAGACGTCAATCGTGGAGTTGTGCAGAGAATCGCCGTCGGTCGCCGAGGTGGCCGCGCGTCTGGGCATCCCGCTCGGTGTCGCGCGGGTGCTGGTCGCCGACCTCATCGATGCCGGCCATGTGCGGGTATCGGCGACTTTGAAAGACGATTCCAGCGACGATGAACGTCGCGAGCTGATCGAAAGGGTTCTCAGTGGACTCCGGCGTATTTGATTCGACGACACAGGTCGACACGCGCACCAGCAAGCCCACGTCGGCCAAGATCGTCGTGGCCGGTGGTTTCGGTGTCGGCAAGACCACCCTGGTCGGTGCCGTGTCGGAGATCGTTCCGCTGCGCACCGAAGCTTTGGTGACCAATGCGAGTGTCGGCGTGGACTCCCTGACCGGGGTCCCGTCGAAGGCCACCACCACGGTGGCCATGGACTTCGGCCGCATCAGCCTGGCCGACGACCTGGTGCTGTACCTGTTCGGCACGCCCGGCCAGTACCGCTTCTGGTTCATGTGGGACGACCTGATCAAGGGCGCCATCGGCGCGGTGGTGCTGGTCGACACCCGCCGGTTGGAGGACAGTTTCGCCGCCGTCGACTACTTCGAGGCGCGCAACCTACCCTTCCTGGTGGCCATCAACGAATTCGATGATGCGCCACGGTATCCCGTCGAGGACATCCGCCAGGCCCTGGCGGTGCCCGCGGACGTGCCGATCCTCTCGATCGACGCCCGGCGCCGGGAACCGGTGAAGCAGGCCCTGGTCGCCGTGACCGAGTACGCGCTGCGCAAGGTCGTGCAGGGTTACTGAGTCGTTCGGGGCACCGAAGGACTGACACACCCGGCCACCGCCGTCGGCCGTAGCGACGACGGAGCCGGTTACGCTCGCGCTGTGAAGATCTCGGCGCGGGAGTTGCTCGGGGAATTGCTGGATCCCGGTTCCTTTGTGAGCTGGGATCGTCCGCCCGTCGAGGTGGCGGCATCGCCCGGGTATCGAGACGAGTTGCTGGCTGCCGCGGCAACGGCGGGCACCGATGAAGCGGTGCTCACCGGGGAGGGGTTGCTGCGCGGACGGCGGGTCGCCGTGATCGCGTGCGAATTCGCGTTTCTGGCAGGGTCGATCGGCGTCGCCGCGGCCGAGCGCATCGTGACGGCGGTGGAGCGCGCGACCGAGCTGGGTCTGCCGCTGCTCGCCTCCCCGACCTCCGGCGGTACCCGAATGCAGGAGGGCACAGTCGCTTTCGTGCAGATGGTGAAGGTGGCCGGGGCCATCGCCACGCACAAGGCGGCGGGGCATCCGTATCTGGTGTATCTGCGCGATCCGACGATGGGCGGGGTGTTCGCCTCGTGGGGATCGTTGGGGCACATGACCTTCGCCGAACCGGGCGCACTGGTCGGTTTCCTCGGGCCGCGAGTGTACAAGGCGCTCTACGGAAAACGGTTCCCCGACGGCGTGCAGACCGCCGAAAACCTTTACCGCAACGGCGTTATCGACGGTGTGGTGCCGGTGTCGGTGTTCCGGCGGATCGTGCACCGCACGCTCACCGTGCTCTGTGACGGTCCGCTGTCCCTGCCCGAAAAGGCAAGCGACCCAACGCCGCCCGCGTCCGGCCGGGGCTCGTTCCTGGCGGGCCCGCAGGAGCGCGGCGGCCCGGCGGTGCGGGACACCACCGAGGTGATCGCCTGGCAGACGGTGCTGATCTCCCGGCGCGGTGACCGCCCCGGCATCCGGGAACTCCTGCGCCACGTCACCGACCGGGTTCCATTGTCCGGCACCGGACAAGGCGAGCTGGATCGCACGGTGGCCCACGCGCTGGCGCGTTTCCGCGGCCAGCCGTGCGTGGTCTTCGGCCACGACCGGGCGGGCCAGTCGCCGGAGCACACCATGGGCCCGGCGGCCCTGCGGGAGGCGCGCCGCAGCATGCATCTGGCCGCGGAGCTGCAGGTTCCGCTGGTGCTGGTGATCGACACCGCGGGCGCGGCGCTCTCGCGCGAGGCGGAGGAGCGCGGGCTGGCACCCGAGATCGCGCGCTGCATAGCCGATCTCGTCACGCTGGACACCCCGACGATCTCGGTGCTGCTCGGCCAGGGCAGCGGCGGCGGCGCGCTGGCCCTGCTGCCCGCCGACCGGGTGCTGGCGGCCGCCAACGGCTGGCTGGCCCCGCTGCCGCCGGAGGGCGCCAGCGCCATCGTGCACCGCGATACCGGGCACGCGCCGAGAATGGCCGCTGCCCAGCGCATTCGCGCGGTGGATCTGGAGGCCGACGGCATTGTCGACCGCATCGTGCACGAGTATCCGGACGCCGCGGAGGAGCCGGTGGATTTCGCGCTGCGCATGGTGGAGTCGATCGCCGAGGAGCTGGCGGCGCTGGCCGCGCGGCCCCGGCCGGAGTTGCTGGCCGCCCGCCATCGGCGCTATCGCCGCTTGGGGTTGGCCGCGGCGAAATCGGACGGGTTGCGAAGCTGATTATTAGCTGACGCCGAATGAGTTTGGCGCAGGACTTGCGGACCAATCGGTCGGTTGACGGCACGGACCTGCGCTTCTAACTTCGGAATGGTGACTTATCGGTGCGAGACCAGCGACATTCCAGCGATCGTTCTCAGTGACGGCCAGGTCATGCCCAAACTGGGGTTCGGGGTGTACAAAGTCGTCGGCGACGAGGCGGTCGGCACCATTTCCACGGCCCTCGAGCTCGGCTACCGGAGCATCGACACCGCCTCGTTCTACGGCAATGAGGCGGAGGTGGGCCGGGCCATCCGGGAATCCGGTCTGCCGCGCGATGAGGTCTTCGTCACCACCAAGCTGTGGAACGCCGACCACGGGTACGACGCCGCCCTGCGCGCGTTCGACGCCAGCCTGGAGCGACTGGGCCTGGACACCCTCGACCTGTTCCTGATCCACTGGCCGCTGCCATCGGCCGACCTGTACGTCGACACTTTCCGGGCGCTGCAGTCGCTGAAGCGGCAGGGCCGGGTGGTCTCGATCGGGGTCTCCAACTTCACGCAGCGGCATCTGGAGCGGGTGATCGGGGAGACCGGGGAGGTCCCGGCCATCAATCAGGTTGAGCTGCACCCGTATTACGCGCAGTCGGAGCTGCGGGCCTTCCATGCCGCGCACGGCATCGTGACCGAGGCGTGGAGCCCGCTGGGTCGCGGGGCCGAGTTCAACGATTCGGTCATCATCGCGCTGGCCGACAAGCTCGGCCGGACGCCCGCCCAGATCATCCTGCGCTGGCACATGCAGCTCGGGAACGTGGCCATTCCGAAGTCCACGACGCCCGCGCGCATGGCGGAGAATCTGGCGGTCTTCGACTTCGAGCTGACCGGGCGCGAGATGACGCAGATCGCGGGCATCGACAAGGGTGCCCGGCAGGGCGCGGATCCCGACGTCATGGATATGGGCGCGCCGGTCTGAACTCAGCTCGCCGCCCGCGTGGGAAGGCCCAGGTAGGAAACCAGCTCGACGGCGGCGGCGCGGCCCGCGCGGTTCGCGCCGATGGTGCTCGCGGAGGGGCCGTAGCCGACCAGATGGATGCGCGGGTCGGCGTCGACCTGGGTGGCCAGGTGGCCGGCCATCTTGATGCCGCCACCCGGCCCGCGTAGTCGCAGCGGGGCCAGGTGGTCGAGGGAGCTGCGGAAGCCGGTCGCCCACAGGATGACGTCGGCGCGCTGGAAAGTGCCGTCGGCCCAGCGGATTCCGTCGGGCTCGATCCGCTCGAACATGGGGTGGCGGTCGAGCACGCCGCGCGCCTGCATGGCCTTGACCCGAGCGTCCTCGCGCAGGCCGGTCACCGACACCACCGAGCCGGGCGGAAGTCCGCGTCGCACACGGTCTTCCACCATGGCGACGGCCGCGCGGCCGTCCTCGGGCGCGAATTGTCCACGGCGGAAGACGGGTTCGCGACGGGTCACCCAGGTGGTCGTCGTGACCTGCGAAATCTCGTCCAGCAGTTGGATGGCCGTGATTCCACCGCCCACCACGACCACGTGCTTGCCGTCGAATTCGGTTGCGGTGCGGTAATCGTGGGCGTGCAGCTGGCGACCGGCGAAGGTCTCCGCTCCCCGGTAATAGGGAATGAACGGCTTGTCCCAGGTGCCGGTCGCGTTCACCAGTCCGCGCACCTTCACCGTCGCACCCGGTTTGATCTCCGCGTGCAGCAGCCCGTCGACCTCCTGGTTCGGGCAGGTGGCGGAGGTGGAGCGGTCGCAGACCACGGTGACCGACACCGGCCGGTGCACCCGCAGGTCGAAGCGCTCCTCGTACAGCGCGAAATAGTGCGGCACGGCCGTGGCCGCCTGGGCGTTCTCCGCGCCCGCGGGCAGCGTCTCCTGGAAGGACATGCCCGGAAGATCGTGCACCCGATTGACGTTGCTCAATGTCAGTGACGGCCACCGGAACTGCCACGCTCCGCCCGGGGCGGGGGAGTGGTCGACGATGAGGAAGTCGCGTTCGGCGCGCAGTCCGAGGCGGTGCAGGTGGTAGCCGACCGATAAGCCGGCCTGCCCGGCACCGATTACGAGGATGTCGACATCGGGTGTTGCGGTCACCGACCCGACGGTACGGCAACTTAGAGTGAGAGCCGATCAAGGGTACGTAGCGCAGGTGAGTTGCACAGTGGGGAAGGGACACATGCTGGGAATCAGCCGCGATGGCGAGGTCGTCACCATCGAACTGCAGCGTCCGGAGCGCCGGAACGCCCTGAACAGCGAGCTCATCGGCCAGTTGCGCGCCGCGCTCGAGGAGGCCGCCGCATCGGCCCGGGTGATCGTGCTGACCGGTCAGGGGCCGCTGTTCAGCGCCGGCGCGGATCTGGACGGGGTGTACTCGGACACGTTCCTCGAAGGACTGCTCGGTATGTTGCGCACCATCGAGACGATCCCGGTGCCGGTGATCGCCGCGATCAACGGCGGCGCGCTGGGTGCGGGCGTCCAACTAGCCCTGGCATCGGATCTACGTGTGATGACCGACGATTCGTTCATCGCCATCCCCGCCGCGAAACTCGGTATCTCCGTTGACCGTTGGACCGTGCGACGGCTGTCGAACCTGATCGGTCCCGGCCCGGCGCGCACCATTCTGCTGGGCGCGGAACGGGTCTCGGCCGCCGATGCCTACAACTTCGGCTTCGCCAACCGGATCGGCACCCTGGCCGACGCGCAGGCCTGGGCCAAGCAGATCGCCGAACTCGCGCCGCTGTCGTTGCGGCACATGAAGCTGGTCTTCAACGACGACGACACCCGCGGCCCCGATACCGCCGAGCAGACCGCGGCCCTGGACGCGGCGTGGCAGAGCGACGACGCGCAGGAGGCGCGCGCGGCGCGCCAGCAAAAGCGGCCCGCGAAGTTCGAGGGCCGATGAACGGGCGGCGCGTGACCGCGAATTCGCGGAAACTGGTAGGTATGGCTGCGGGTGCATTCGGTATTTCCTGGTTGGTCCGGGCGGCGTGGGGCATTCCCTCCGCCATGGGCGCGTCCATTTCCGCCATCGCGCCGACCGCGCACGGTTCGGCGTCCTATCGCAACAAGCAGTTCCACAACACGGAGCCGAGTTCGCAGCTCACCGGGTCGCCGGTCGAGCTGATGTATCAGCTGGTCACCCAGCGCAACAACGGCCGCCCGCCCGGTGAGATCCCGCTGGTGACGCCGGAACTGCCCAAGCAGGCCGCCGATCTGGCGGTCACCTGGTACGGGCACGCCACCTGCCTGGTGGAGGTGGACGGCTACCGGGTGCTGGCGGATCCGGTGTGGAGCGAACGGGTCTCGCCGTCGCCGCTGATCGGCCCGGCCCGGCTGCATCCGGTGCCGTCGCCGCTGTCGGCGCTGCCGCCGCTGGACGCGGTGCTCATCTCGCACGACCACTACGACCATCTCGATCGCGACACCGTGATGGGCCTGGTGGACAGCCAGGACTGCGTGTTCATCGTGCCCATCGGCATCGGCGCGCATCTGCGGCACTGGGAGGTGCCGGAGGCGCGCATCGTCGAATTGGATTGGGCGGCTTCGGTTTCGCTCTCCGAGCTGGAGCGCGACCACGGCGACGGCACCGATCTGGTGATCACCTGCGCGGAGGCGCGGCACTTCTCGGGTCGCGGCCTGGTGCGCAACACCACGCTGTGGGCCTCCTGGTCCATCGCCGGTCCGACCCGGCGGGTCTACTTCGGCGGCGACACCGGCTACACCAAGGCGTTCGCGGAGGCGGGCGCGCGGCTGGGCCCGTTCGATCTGACGCTGCTGCCCATCGGGGCCTACGACCGGCACTGGCCGGACGTGCACATGAATCCCGAGGAGGCGGTGCGCGCCCACGCCGATCTGTGTGTCGGCGATCCGGGCTACGGGCTGCTGGTGCCGATCCACTGGGCCACCTTCAATCTGGCCTTCCACGGCTGGTCGGAGCCGGTACGCCGGCTGGTCGAGGCGGCCGGCGCGGCGGGGACACGCATCGCCGTGCCGAAGCCCGGGCAGCGGATCGACCCCATTGGCCTGCCACCACGGGAGACGTGGTGGGAAGATGTTCGCCAATAACTGGACCGAGATTGAAGGAGCACGGCTGTGGGTCTCATGGACACGCTCAAAGGCTTGGTCGGCAAGGGCAAGGAAGTGGCGGCCCAGAACGCCGAGAAGATCGAACAAGCCGTCGACAAGGCCGGAGAGGTAGTCAAGGGCAAGACCGGCGGGAAATTCGACTCCCAGATCGACAAGGGCGCGGAGGCGGTCAAGAACGCCATTCCGACCGACGGACCGGGCGAGGCCGCGGCTCCGGCGGAGGCGCCCGCCGAACCCGCGCCCGCCGAGGCGGCGGCCGAACCCGCCCCGGAGCCGGCCCCGGCCCCGGAACCCGCTCCCGAGGGCGACAAGCCCGCGGAGTAGTCGTAGTACCGGTCGTTTCGACGGGCCGTTCGGGTCACCGCTGCTGACCTGAACGGCCCGTTGGTTTTTCGGTTCATAGTCACAGTGCGGGTATTGCCGGTTGCGGTGATTTGTCGGTGGGGGCACCTAGACTGCTGTTATGGGGTCCCGCAGGGATTTCGGGGGTATCGAGGTTGGGCTGACCAACCTCGACAAGGTGCTGTATCCGGCCGTCGGCACCACCAAAGGCGAGGTCATCGACTATTTCACGGCCATCGCCCCGGCCCTGCTGCCGCATATCGCGCAGCGGCCGGTGACGCGCAAGCGGTGGCCGAACGGGGTCGAGGAGCAGTCCTTCTTCGAGAAGAATCTGGCCGAGCACGCGCCGAAGTGGTTGGAGCGGAGGACGGTTCAACATTCCGACCGGCCGGTGGTCTATCCGCTCATCGACAATGTCGCCGGAATGGCGTGGCTGGGGCAGCAGGCGGCGCTGGAACTGCATGTGCCGCAATGGCGTTTCGACGGGGCCGAGGTCGGGGACATCACCCGGCTGGTCTTCGATCTGGATCCCGGGCCGGGGGCCGGGCTGGCGCAGTGCGCGGAGGTGGCGCTGATCCTGCGGGATGTGGTGCGCGACGTGGGGCTGGAGGCGTATCCGGTCACCAGCGGCTCCAAGGGAATTCACATCTACGTGCCGCTGGATCGCCGGCTCGGGCCGAACGGGGCGTCGGCGGTGGCCAAGCAGGTGGCCACGAATCTGCAACAGCTGCGGCCGGAGCTGGTGACGGCGAACATGTCCAAGGCCGCGCGGGATCGAAAGGTGTTCCTGGACTGGAGCCAGAACAATCCGGCCAAGACCACCATCGCGCCGTACTCGCTGCGCGGGCGCGCCGAGCCATGGGTGGCCGCGCCGCGGGCGTGGGAGGAGATCGAGAAGCCGAAGCGGTTGCGGCACTTGCGGTTCGAGGAGGTGTTGCGGCGCTGGGAGGAGCAGGGGGATCTGCTCGAGGGGCTGGACGAGCCGCTGCCCGAGGCGGAGGAGGTCGAGTCCGCGGAGCCGGATGAAGAAGCGTCCGACGCGGTTCCGGATCGGCTCGACAAATACCGGTCCATGCGCGATCCCGGGCGCACCCCGGAGCCGGTGCCGCCGGACCCGCCGGTGGCCGGGTCGGGGGACCGGTTCGTGGTGCAGGAGCATCACGCGCGGCGGCTGCACTGGGATGTGCGGCTGGAGCGGGACGGCGTGCTGGTGTCGTGGGCGGTGCCCAAGGGCCCGCCGACCGATACCGGCGAGAACCGGCTGGCCGTGCACACCGAGGATCACCCGATGGAGTACCTCACCTTTCACGGGACCATCCCCAAGGGTGAGTACGGCGGCGGGGAGATGACCATCTGGGATACCGGCACCTACGAGACCGAGAAGTGGCGCGACGACGAGGTTATCGTCTGGTTCCGTGGAGAACGGCTCAACGGGCGGTACGCGCTGATCCAGACCAACGGTAATCAGTGGCTCATGCACTTGATGAAGGATCAGACGCCGCCCGGGACGGAAGGCAATGGGGCGCCCGCGGTTTCGAAGCCGCGCACACCCGCGCCCATGCCGCACGGGTTGTCGCCCATGCTGGCCACGCCGGGCGATGTCACCACCCTCGATGCCGAGCACTGGGCGTTCGAGACCAAGTGGGACGGGTTCCGGCTGATCGCCGAGATCGAGGACGGCGCGGTGACCTTGCACAGCCGCGCCGGGCACGTGGTGACCGGGAAGTATGCCGGCTTGGCCGTGCTGGGCTCCGAATTGTCCGGGCACAGTGCGGTTCTCGATGGCGAGGCGGTGGTCTTCGACGACCACGGCGGAGCCAATCTCGGCCTGCTGCGCGAGGATTCGAAGCGCGCGGTCTTCCTCGCCTTCGACGTGCTGTATCTGGACGGCACCTCGCTGGTCCGCAAGCGCTACGACGATCGGCGGCGGGTGCTGGAAGCCCTTGCGGGGAAGGCGCGTTCGCTGATCGTGCCGCAGCAGCTGAAGGGTTCGGGCGCGGAAGCGCTGCGCTACAGCCAGGATCACGGCATGGAGGGTGTGGTCGCCAAGCGGCGCGATTCCATCTACCTACCCGGGCGGCGGGGTCAGTCCTGGATCAAGACCCGGAACTGGCGGACCCTGTCGGTGGTGGTCGGCGGCTATCGCCGTTCGGAGGTGCGGCAATTCGCCTCCCTGCTGGTCGGGGTGCCGCACGACGGCGAGCTGTACTACCTCGGCCGGGTCGGCACCGGGTTCACCGAACAGGAGATGAGCGACCTCTTCGACCGCCTGCGCCGCCTGGAACGCAAGACGCCGCCCTTCGACAACGACCTCACCGCCGACGAGCGCAAGGACGCCGTCTGGGTGAGTCCGAAGCTCACCGGCACGGTCCGCTTCATGAACTGGACCGAGACCGGACGCCTCTGGCATCCGGCCTGGATTCCCAGCTCCGACTGACCTATTCGGCCGTCTTCTCGAGCAGCGGCACGATGGTGTCGATATCGGTGACGATCGCGTGGCCTTGGAATTCGAATTCCTCCCAGGCACGCTGCTTGCCGGGCTCGTCCTTGCCGCCGACCGCGTCGCGCACCACGATCGGGAGGAAGCCCAGATCGGTGGAATGGGTGACGGTCGGGGCGATCCCGATCTCGAGCGCCACGCCGACGATGGCGTACGCCCCGATGCCGAGGTCGCGCAGTGTGGAGGCCAGCGGGGTGCCCTCGAAGGCGGACATCGAGGTCTTGTCGAACACCACCTCGCCCTGCTGCGGCCGCAGTTCCGGAACCAGCTCGAATCCCGGTGTGTCCCGCTGCAGGATCGGCACCACCTGCTCGACGGAATCCGCGCCCTGCCAGTTCATCGCCATGCGCAGCGCGAACGTGCCCATGAGCCGTTTGGGCAGGAAGAAGTGGCGCAGGAAGATCACCGGGTAGCCGCCGCGCCGGGCCGCCTCGACCACCTTCGCGACCCGCTCGGTGATCCGCGGCCCGTCATCCAGCTGGCCCAGCACCCCGACCTGCATGTCGTACACGATCAGCGCCATCTTCTCCGGCGCGCACACATCCTCGAGCGTCTCCGGAATCGCCAGCCCGTTCCCGTGCCGCATAAACCCTCCGCAATCTCCCTGTGCCCCACCTTCTTTCGAACCACCCTACCCTCGGTCGGGAATCAGGCGGCGCGGGATTTGGGAGTACCCGGGTCGGTGACCAGGCCGAATTCGATGAGGGCGGCGGCGGTGTCGAGCAGGGAGTCCGCGACCGGACGCATCCGCCAGCCCAGTTCCTTTTCCGCCTTCGCGGCGGTCAGGCGCTCCTCGCGGCCGAGGTAGCGGACCGCGGTGCGGGCGTCGGCATTGAAGCGGGCGCTGAGGCGGACCAGCCAGTCGGGCAGGACACGGGTCGAGACGCGATAGCGGCGGGCGAGGATCTGGGCCATCTCGGGAAAGGAGATCTCGTCTCCGGCGCAGATGTAGCGATTGCCCGCGGCCTCGGGGGTTTCCATGGCCAGGCGGTGGGCGACGGCCAGGTCGCGGACGTCGACCGTGGCGAAGTTGAGGCGCGGGACGCCCGGCATGTCACCGGCCAGCAGGGTGCGGATGCCGCCGACGGAGGTGCCCGCCTCGGGGCGCAGGATCGGGCCGATGATCATGCCCGGATTGATCACGGCCACTTCGAGTTCCGGATGCTCGGCGGCGAAATCCCAGGCGGCGCGTTCGGCGAGGGTCTTGGACTTCTCGTACGGCTCGCAGACCGCGAGGTCGGACCAGTCGGCCTCGGTGAGCAGGCGACCGCGATTGCCGACCTGGACGGCGGCGATGGACGAGGTGATCACGACCCGCTCGACACCGCTGGCGGCGGCCGCGCGCAGGACGCGCAGGGTGCCGTCGACGGCCGGGCGGATCAGCTCGTCCTCGTGCTTCGGCGCATCGGAGGGGAACGGCGACGCGGTGTGCACCACGTAGCGGCAGCCCGCGACCGCCTCCGCCCAGCCCCGGTCCGCGCCCAGATCGGCCTCGACCAATTCGACGCCCGGCAGGACGTCGGCCACCTCGGCCGCCCGCTTGACCGACCGCACGGTGCCGCGCACCCGGTAGCCGCGCCCGAGCAATTCCTGGATGACATGCCCCGCGACGAATCCGGAGGCGCCGGTGACGAGAACGAGATCGGACATGGGCCATACCCCAATCTGAGCAGTGTTTAGAATCTAAGCAATGTATAGATTGCGAGGCCGTGAGCCGTCAACCCCTTACGCTCATCCCATGCCGCCCAAGGACCGCTATCACCACGGAGACCTCCGCGAGGAACTGCTGCGCGCCTCCCTGCAGCTGATCGAGTCCGAGGGCCTGGCCGCCGTCAGCCTCCGCAAGGTCGCCCGCGAAGCGGGCGTCAGCCCCGGCGCCCCCTACCACCATTTCGCCGACCGCGCCGCCCTGATGTCCGCCCTCGCCGCCCGCGGCTTCGAAATCCTGGGCGCCGCAATGACTTCCGCCCGCGAATCAGCCCCCACCCCCCGAGCCGCCCTGATCGCCATGGCCACCGGCTACGTCGACTTCGCCCGCGACCACCCCGCCTACTTCCGAATCATGTTCCGCCCCGAGCTCTCCCAGCCCGAAAAGCACCCCGCCACCGAAGCCGCGGGCGACGCCGCCTTCGCCGTCCTCGAATCCC
>NZ_BAAFGR010000115.1:0-26223 GCF_041154655.1 Nocardia sp. JMUB6875 | reverse complement strand
GCGTGGGTCGCCGTGGGTGGTGGTGTCCGGTGGGAATGGGAGTGGTGCGTCTGCCGCCGAGGCGGACGCGATGGCTGATTACCTGGAATCGCAGGGGATTTCGGCGGAGGTGATCGTTCGCGAAGGGCAGTCTCGGAATACCGAGGAGAATCTGCGGTTCACGGCGCGGGAACTGCGGGGGCGGGGGATCGATCCCGAGGCGGCGCGAATCACGGTGGTTACCAGTGACTTTCATGTGCTGCGGACGGCCGGGCTGGCGCGGCGGCAGGGTCTGCGGGTGCAGGTGACCGGGGCGCGGACGGCACGGCTGCTGGTGCGCAAGTCGTTCCTGCGGGAATTCGTGGCGGTATTGGTGACGCCGATCGGGCCGGTTCGGCGGGCGATGCGATAGCGGCGGACCAGGTTCAGGTGCCGCGGAGATCGAGGCGGCGCATGACGCGGTCCACGACATCGGGCGGGATGCCGGGTTCGCGCCGCGCCGCGAGGGCTTCGGCGCGCCCGGCTTCCAGGACGTCGTTGGTGATGCCGCGCATCTTCGTGGTGAAGGCCAGTGTCCGATCGGTGTTCATGCGGGCATTGCTGTCGGCCGCCTCCGGATCCGCCTGGGCCAGACGGCGTTCGAAGTTGGTGCGCAGCCGGTCGTAGACCTCGTCGGGCAATTGCTCGGTCTCCGAGATCTCCTTGAGCCGGTCGAGTTCGGCCCGCAGCACACGCGTCCACAGCTGGCGTTCCATGGCGCGTTCGAGGCCGGTGTCGGCGTGCACGCCCGTCGCACGCACCACCGCGGGCAGGGTCGGACCCTGCAGGAGCAGCGTGAACAGCACGACCGCGAAGGCGGTGAACAGGATCTCGGTGCGTCCGGGGAAGGGTTCCCCGTTGTCGGTGGTGAACGGAATGGCCAGCGCCAGCGCCACGGTCGCCACCCCGCGCATGCCCGCCCACCAGGTCACGATCGTCTCGCGCCAGGTGTAGGGCTCGTCCTTGTCCCGGGTGCGCCACCAGCCCTGGAACACCGCGGTGGTGCCGAGCAGCCAGATCAGCCGCAGCCCCACCACCACGGCGATGACCACCACCGCCCCGCCGATGAACCGGGGCCAGTCGGGCCCGGCGTCGCGCAGCACCGTGCTCAATTCCAGCCCGATCAGCCCGAATGCGAAACCGGTGACCAGCATTTCGGTGATCTCCCAGAACGAGTCGCCGATCAGCCGGTAGTCGCTGTCACTGAAATCCGTTGCGGCATCGATGAGATACAGCGAGCACACCAGCACCGCCAGCACCGCCGACCCGCCCCGCGACTCCGAGATGCCGTACGCCGCGAACGGCAGCAGCAGGCCCAGCGCCACCCGGCAGGGCGCATCGTCGACCCACACCATGAGCTTGTTGCCGGCCCAGCCGAGCACCAGCCCGACGAGCACGCCGACCAGCGCCGAGATCAGGAAATCCCCGAATGCGCTCCAGGCCGAGAACTTTCCGGTGGTCACCGCCGTGATCGCGGCGGTGTACAACACGATCGCGGTGACGTCGTTGAACAGTCCCTCGCCCTCGAGCACCGCGACCAGACGCCGCGGCAGGCCCAGTTTTCCCGCCAGCGCCGACACCGCCACCGGATCCGGCGGCGCGACCAGCGCCCCCAGCGCGATCGCCGCGCTGATCGGAATGGCCGGGTACCAGAGGTGGAAGGCCCAGGCCACGGCCGCGGTGGTGACGATGACCAGCACCACGGCCCGCATGGTGATGGCGCCCCAGTTCTCGGCGAAGCTGCGCCAGGAGGTGCGGCGCGCGGCCGCGTACAGCAGCGGCGGCAGCACCAGCGGCAGGATGAGTTTGGGGTCGATGTGGATCTCGGGTACCTGCGGGATGAGCGCGAGCACCACGCCGAACGCGGTCATGAGCACGGCCGGAGCCTGGCCGAGCCGCCGTCCCAGCGGTTGCGCCAGGATGGTCGCGAACAGAACCGCGAAGATCAACTCCAGTTGGTGGTGCGCCACGGCAGTCAGTTTGCTGCCGATATGCCCGAAAGTCGATCAACCGGTCCGTATTCTCAGCGAACCGGCACGGCAATTCTCAGCTCCCGCGGCCGGGTTCGCCGGTCAGGAGAAGCGACGCGTGCGCGGTCGTGGTGTCGTGTCCCGGTCGCGGGCCGCCGGAGCCGCTCCGACCGGCTGGTACTGGCCGGGCCACGGGTAGTCGGGCGCGGCCGCGTGGCGACCCGGCACCGGATAGTCGGAGGCGGGCGGGTAGAGACCGGCCGTCCGATAGTCCGTCGGGCCGGAGTGGTCCTGGCCGGATCCGAAGGCGTCCACGTGCGCCGCGGTGAATCCCGAACCGGCCGCCATCGATGTCGCTCCGGCGGCCACCGACGCCGCTCCCGCGGCCACCGACGTTGCACCGGGCGTCGCCGACGCGGACCGCAGCGACCAGGCCGCGCGCGAGTCCGGCTGCGGCCGAACGGGTTCGGGCATCATCGAGCGTTCGTCCACCTCGGTGAGCCCGACGTGGATCAGCAGCACCAGCGTCACCATGCTGACGCTGATCATGAGCGGAGCCAGCAATTCCATGGCGCCCGCGCCGCCCGGGCGCACCGCATTCTCCATGCGGTGGGCGCTCATCGACGCCATGCCGGTGTAGTGCATGCCGCACACCGCCACACCCATGATCAGCGCCGCGCCGATGGTGGCCCAGATGCCCCTGATGACCAGCGTGAACCACAGCGCCACGGTGGCCGCGACCACCGCGATGATCAGCGACACCGTCACGATGCCGGGGTTGTAATCGATCATGGCGTCGGACTTCATGGCGTACATGCCCGAGTAGTGCATGGCGCCCACGCCCAGCCCCGTGACCGCGCCGCCCGCGAACAGCGACAGCCGTCCGAACGGTTCACGCGCCACCACGTACAGCCCGAGCCACACCACCACGATGGAGATCACCGCGCTGAGCAGCGTGAGCGGCACGTTGTAGCGGATCACCGCCCCGTGGATGCTGAACCCCAGCATGGCGATGAAGTGCATGACCCAGATGCCGGTGCCGCCGATGGCGATGGCGGCCGAGACCAGCCAGCCATTGCGTCCGTCGCCGGTCTTGGCTCGCGCGGTACAGCGCAGACCGAGCAGGGAGCCGGTGACGGACATGATGTAGGCCAGCACCGGGGTGACCCACCCATAGCTGAAGTGGTGAATTTCCAGCACTCGAACTCCATTGCCAGAACAGGGGTTTCGCTATCGCCAACGGCGACGGGGGCACACTACCGGGCAAGATTCGGATTGGGAAATTGAAAGGGAATGTTTCATGTAAATTACTTCCGGCTGGGAGATTTCGGATCCGGCAGCAACCCTCCGGTAGACAGAATGTTCTGTGCCCGTGGGGATTTCGAGACTCGCGCCCCGGCCGCCAAGACGTTGCGAAATCAGAGCCGGAGCGCACCAATGGTGTCGGCGGTCACTCGGCGCCCAAGTCCGCGAACATCTTTCGCTTCATGGCCGGAATCGCGTTGGCGGTGCGGAAGACGAGCTTGCCCGCGCCCCGGGCGAATCGGCTGTCGGACACCGACTGATTGGCCGCGGTCAGCGAGGTGCGCACGGCCGCGAAGCCGTAGTCGATCATGTCCGCCTCGTAGGCGTGCAGCCCCTCGATCAAGCCGTGTTCGCGGCGGTCCGCGGCGACCAGCGCGCGGTACAGACCGAGCGCGTCACGCAGCGCGGTATTCGCGCCGATGCCCGCGAACGGGGTCATGCTGTGCAGCGCGTCGCCGAGCAGCGTGACATTGGTGGTCTCCCAGGCCGGGATCGGCACCGAGGTCTTGATCGGCAGCAGGGTGGCGGTCTCCGGATCGGAATCGATGACCAGCGTGCGCAGTTCGGGCGCCCAGCCCGCGGTCATGCGGACCGCCAGCGCGTGCAGCTCCGCGGCCGACAGCGCTTCGAGGTCGGCGCCGTAGCGTTCCCGCTTGGCGGCGAAGGCCCAGAACACATACGGCTGGGTGTTGTCATGCAGCAGGCCCGGGGGCAGTCCGGCCTGGTTGCCCGCGATGTGCTCGGCGCCCTCGGGGATATCGAATTCGTGCGGGGCCAGGAACATTCCGCAGCCGCTGGGCGGGATCACGCTGAGCGGATTGCGCAACAGTCTGGCGTCCAGGCGGGCCCGGGATTCCGGCGTCAGCCCGTATTTCCCCGCGATGGTGACGATTCCGGTGTCCACCCGCTCGGCGTGCGGCAGGTACTGCGCCCGCACCCTCGAGGTTCCGCCGTCCGCGCCGACGAGGACGTCACCGGTTTCGGAGGTGCCGTCGGCGAAGTGGGCCCGCACCCGGCCGTCCGGCAGCCGCTCATAGCGATCGAACATGCTGCCGTAGTGCACGATTCCGTCCAGGTCGGCCAACAGCAGCTGCCGCAGGGTGATGCGGCTGATGCCGTAATGCCCGCTCGCGGCGTCCGCGCCCGGATCGATCCGCAGCAGTTCGCGCAGCTGCTCGGTGACGAAGCCGAACCCGTTGCCGCCCCGACCCGCACACGCCACGAAGGTCGAATACAGCTCCGGCGAGAGCAGTTCGGCCAGCGCGTCGCTGCCGTGCGGATTGATATGGATGCGGAAACCCTGCAGCCGGTCGGTGCGCTGGGTCTCGCGTTCGTGGACGCTGACGCTCACCCCCGCGCGGCGCAGGCCGTTGGCGAGCGCGAGTCCGCCGATGCCGCCGCCGGCGATGATGACGTGCAGGGGAGTGTTGGTGGCCATGGCATTTCCTCTCATGTGCTCGGCCTCTCGTGTGCTCAGATCCGGCTCCAGCCGAACCTGCCCGGGCGCTTGCGATTCGCCCGCTGCTGCTGGTGTGCTCCCGCCGCGGCCCAGGCCTCGATCATGCGATCGAGCAACCGGGTCAGGGTCTCGACGTCCTCGGCGGACCAGTCGGCGATCACCGCGCCGAACACCTGATCGCCGATCTCCAGGAACTGCGCCAGCTCCGCCCGCCCGGCCTCGGTGGCCTCGACGAGTACGGCCCGCCGGTCCGCCGGGTCGGGGGAGGTGGCGACCAGTCCCGCATCGATCAGGGCCTGCACGTGCCGCGTGATGGAAGAGGGCAGCGCGTCGAGGCATTCGGCGATCTCCCCGGCGCGCAGCGGGCCGGATTCGGCCGCGCACTGCAGCACGCCCACCCGAACGGGGTCGTAGGCGCGAGAAGTGCCCTGCCGCATGGCTTCCGCGAATCGCGAGGTGGCTCGGGCGAGCTTCGACACCTGGTCCTTATTTGCTTCCATGAATCAACTATAAAATTTGATTGCGTGAAACAAAAGAGTCTGGCGGAAAATGGACATATAGGTGGCGGGATCGGGGGATAGAGTCCTCGCTGAGGGCTGTGCTCGGCCAGGAAGTCCAGGGGGACAGGTGAATACGAGACTGACGACGTTTTCCAACGACGGCTTGACCTTCGATGTGATCGACGAGGGTCCGCTCGACGGGACCCCGATCGTGCTGCTGCACGGCTGGCCGCAAACGGCCGCGCAATGGTCCCGGCTCGCCCCTCACCTGCACGAACACGGCTATCGGACGATCGCTCCCACGCAGCGCGGGTACTCGCGGGGTGCGCGGCCGCGCGGGCGCTACGCCTATCGCATGAGTGCGCTGGTGGGCGACACGGTCGCGCTGATCAATGCGCTGGGAGGTGAGCCCGTGCACCTCGTCGGCCATGATTGGGGTTCCGCCGTGGCTTGGTCGACTGCCACCGCCCACCCCGAACTGGTGCGCACCCTGACCTCGGTGTCTGTCCCGCATCCGATGGCGTTCATGCGCACGATGCTGACCACGACCCAGTTCTTCCGGACCTTCTACATGGTCCTGTTCCAAATCCCTTGGCTGCCTGAGCTGGTGATCTCGCGAGCGCTTCGCGCCGCGCGCCGCCCCGACCGCCGGGCTCGCGCCCTCGCGCTCTCCGGCATGGACGCCGAGCAATTCGACCGGATCCTGCGCGACATCCTCGACGCGGGCGCGCTGAAGTATTCGATCAACTGGTACCGGGCCATGCTGATCACCGATCCCCGGGCGGCGTCCCGAAAGGTCAGTGCCCCAACGACTCACGTCTCCAGCACCCGCGACCCGTTCATGGTCGCCGAGAACGCCAGGCTCGCGGCCCGCTACGTGACGGGCCCCTTCACCCACGAAGTCCTCGACGCCACCCACTGGGTTCCCGAGGAGCGTCCCGCCGAACTGGCGGCCCTCATCCTGTCGCGGACCGCCGCGTCGACTCGCTAGCCCGCCGCTCCCGCTTGCCGCGCGCGACCTCGGTGCCCAGCGCGTCGAGCGGATTCGCGAAGTGCCGCAACGGATCCGCGAGCGCGGCCAGCCACCTGGTCGCCATCTCGACCCCCGCCGGATCCAGGCTGTAGAACCGCCGCGTCCCCTCGGCGCGCACGACCACCAGCCCGGCCTCCCGCAGCACCTTCAGATGCTGCGAGACGCCGGGTTGGGAGATCGGGTGCCGATCCCGGACCGTCTCGACGATCGTGCCCGCGGGCTGCTCGCCCGCGGCCATGAGTTCGAGGATGAAGCGGCGGATCGGATCGCCGAGCGCCTCGAAGATCCTTGGGGGAGAAGGGTTCATCAGTGTTCGGGGCTGTCCTCGGGTTCGATCGTGTAGAAACCGAACGTAGCCTCCACCGCCGCCTGCGCGGCATCGGGGTCGTCCCCATCGGCGATGGCCGCGGCACCCCACGACTCAGCGGCGGCGCGAATGAACGCGCGCCCCTCCGGGGTCTTGTGCAGGGTCTGCCCCGCTTCGGGATCCACCGCCTCGCCGGTGGACACGTGCGCATCCAAACCCAGGAACGCCAGATCCCAGCCGACGCCCACCGCGCCGGGCCCGAACTGCCCCCAGAAGCCGGGATCGAACGGCATCTCATGCCGCAATTCCATCTCGGTGCCCTTGTCCGTAGGGCTCAAGCTGACCTCCACCCAGGAGACCTGCCCCGCGAACTCCCAGGTGATGGCAAACGTCTTCGGCGCATCACACCGCTCGATCGACCCGCCGGCCTGCCCCTCGAGCTGATACTTCCCGCCCTCCTCCAGCGTCCCGCTGATCGGCAGGAACCACCGCGGAATCCGTTCCGCACTGGTCAACGCCTCCCACAGATCCGCCTGATCGGTCGGATACGTACGCCGCGCGACGGCAATCCGCGTCGCCACGCCATCCCGCGTACTCGTCCGCACTTCGCGGGTAACCATCCCCGCCTGTCGCACAGGATCCGGCAACAACGTCATGACAACCTCCTTTGATAAGTTTCTACTTATATTACCGCGCGTGCCCGACGGAGGTGGAGGGGGTCTATTTCGGCCGCGTGCGGGCCGCTTCGATACGGGTGGCGAGCTCCAGCAGATCCGCCGCGGGACCGTCCGGCGGGGTCCGGCGATGCCAGATGGCGCGGAACTTTCGGGTCAGCGGCATCGAGCCGGTGAGGGCGACCTCTCGAAGAGTGCCCGCGCGCAGCTCATGGGCCACGATCAGGCGGCTGACGACCGCGGGTGCCGCGCCGCTGCGTGCGGTGGTGAGAATGGCTGCGGCCGAACCCAATTCGGCTGCGGGTGGAGCAGGGGTGCCGTGAATTTCGAGCGTCTCCCACACGGTGTCGCGGGTCCCGGATCCCTTCTCCCGCCACAGCAATGGGGTGTCGGCGAGCTCGCGCGGCGTCAGGGCGCGGCGTCGGGTTGCCCATGGATGGGTGGGGGCGACGACCACGACCAGCTCATCGGCGGCGAGCACCCGACTGCCCAATCCCGGTGGGGGATGGGGTCCTTCGGCAAACCCGAGCCCCGCATTCCGATCGCTGACTGCCGCGATCACCTGCCGCGAGTTCGCTACGTCAAGCGTGACCGCCAGGTCCGGATGAATCTTGCGCAGCGCCGTCAACCAATGCGGAATCCGATGATCGGCAATGGTTGTCGAGGCCACGATGCTGAGGCTCGGCCGTGCCGCATGATGCAGCGCCGCGATCCCCTCGCTCAACGCGATCGCCGCCGCCAGCAGCGGCTCCCCGAGCTCCACCACCCGCTGCCCCGCATCGGTCAGCACCGACCCGCTGCGCCCCCGATCCACCAGCCGCAGATTCAACCGCCGCTCCAGCGCACCGATCCGCATGCTCGCCGCGGGCTGGCTGATCCCGTGCCGCCGCGCGGCCGCCCCGAAACTCCCCAGCTCGGCCACCGAAGCGAGCAGAGCCAGTGCCTCCAAATCCGGCGTCCCCGGTGGCAGCATCATAAGCCCACCTTATGACGTCCTCGGCAACATCTCACTACCTGCTCCCCAGCCCGGGCACCAGGATCAAGAACACCCGCACACAGCGGGTAAAGCTCAAAAGAGGGGACCGCACCGTGACTTTCGTGATCGGCGCCGCCTGCGTAGACGTCCTGGACAAAGCCTGCATCGAAGAATGCCCCATGGACTGCATCTACATCGGCAATCGCATGGCCTACATCCACCCCGACCAATGCACCGACTGCGGCGCCTGTGAACCCGCCTGCCCAGTGGAAGCCATCCACTACGAAGACGACCTCCCTTCCGGCCAAGAACAATTCGCCCGCGAAAACGCCCGCTTCTTCGCCGGCCCCCTGGGCGTCGACACCCCCTACATCCGCGACTACCAGCCCTGACCCACCCACCGGTATCTCGTATGTGCGAGACTCCTCGAGTGAGTTCTGCTGTGCTGCAAAGCAATCGGGATCGGATAGAGCGCGGCGGCCCCGCCTTCGAAGAACTTCCCCTGTACTCGAGGAGATCATGATGGCTCAGGCGAGGCGGGCCACCGCGGCCGACAGCGTTCTGGACCCTGGATTTTTCGACTCCGATGCCCAACAGTCCGAGGCCTGGCTGGCCTGGAGTGACCGCACCGCGGTCGATGCCCGCATCGAGACATTGTTCACCGAGACGCTGCCCCGGCTGGAAGCAGAGCGGAACAATGGGAACCCTTCATTGCCCGATGGCCGGTTCAGCGCCGCCGCGTTCGACCGGGTTGTTTTCCTGATCGAAAGCGCTGTCCTCGACGAGGACGGCATTTACACACCCGAAAACGACTATCTCGCAGATCAATTCATCACCTACATCGGCGAGTGGCTGGTGCGCCGCGTCGAGGGCGTCTGGTTCAACTCGCCGGAGAACGGCACCACGATCTTCGACGGATATGGCCCCGCGATCGGCTACCGCTGGTCCGCGGAGTCGGAAAACGACCTACTGGCATTGCTTTTCACGATGGCCGTCCACAGCGACGACAGCCCCTACGCGTATTTCGTAGACCTGATGTACGGACGCGCACTGACATTCGCGGACGAGCAGGACCGCCCAGAGCTGAAAGCGGAACTCCTCTCCTGAAATACAAGAGTGGGCCGCGAAACAACAGTTTCGCGGCCTACAGCCAGCGCTGGATCGCGTCGGCCGCACCGGTGGGGCCGTCGGGGAGACCGATGCGCGCCCCTGGCGCGAGCTCGTGCACGAGGTTGAGGACCTGCTCGAACAACAGCAGCGCCTGGGGTCGGGTGCGCAGCCCCGCACCGATCAGCACCGCGTCCCATCGATTCGCCGTCAACCGTTCACGGACGACCCGCAAGTCGGTATCAGGCGTGATGTGGCACCGCTCGACGGCGTAGCCGAGCGCCCGGATCCGTTCGTCCTCGGCGGCGATCCCGGCAAGCACCACCTCGGCGGTGAGGTGAGCCGCAACCATCTCGGGCGTCGAGAAGTCGACACTATTGGGATCGAACCCGACAACCAGAACCTGCTGAGCGCTTGGCACAAACCTGAGGGTAACGCCTGCGCCGAGGGTCGCGGGCAATAACCAAATCCTCTATAGCACAGCTGTTTCGTGGACACTGCGCCACCGCAGCCCATTGCGGGCCGCGGCGTCCGCCACCAGCAGTCCGGTGGTCAGACGCGCCGCCGGGCCGTCGGGGCGGTGATGGATCTCCCGAAATCGTGCCACCGCGCAATCGTCCGCCCGATGCAGCACGTCGATGTCGACGATGTCGATCGTGAGGCCCGGCATCGAATGACCGGCCCCGTTCAATCCGGCCAGTAGCTGGTCCCGCGCGACGACTGCCCCCTGCATGACCACCATCGAAAACTCGCGATGCAACTGATCGCCGAATCGCGCCAAGGCATCGCGTGCGTCCGGTGTCCCCAACCACAGCGCCAGGTCGTCGTGCAATGTCCGAATCTCCGCGACAAGGCTGTCCTGATCGATCATCACGCCCACCTCCGCTTCCACAGTTGTTGAACCGCAACGACTCCGATCCATCGGATCCCGAATACCAGAATGGGCCGCCTAGCAAAAAGCTGAGCGGCCCATTCTTGGTTGGAACTAATCCAGGTAGTCGCGCAAGACCTGGCTGCGGCTGGGGTGGCGCAGCTTGGACATGGTCTTGGATTCGATCTGGCGGATGCGTTCGCGGGTGACGCCGTAGACCTGGCCGATTTCGTCCAGGGTGCGGGGCTGGCCGTCGGTCAGGCCGAAGCGCAAGCGGACGACACCGGCTTCACGCTCGGACAGGGTTTCCAGCACCGACTGGAGCTGGTCCTGCAGCAAGGTGAACGACACCGCGTCGACGGCGACGACAGCTTCGGAGTCTTCGATGAAGTCGCCGAGTTGGGAGTCGCCCTCGTCACCGATGGTCTGGTCCAGGGAGATGGGCTCACGCGCGTACTGCTGGATCTCCAGCACCTTTTCGGGCGTGATGTCCATTTCCTTGGCGAGCTCTTCCGGAGTGGGCTCGCGGCCCAGGTCCTGGAGGAGTTCGCGCTGAATGCGGCCGAGCTTGTTGATGACCTCGACCATGTGCACCGGAATGCGGATGGTGCGGGCCTGGTCGGCCATGGCGCGGGTGATGGCCTGGCGGATCCACCACGTCGCGTAGGTCGAGAACTTGTAACCCTTGGTGTAGTCGAACTTCTCGACCGCGCGGATCAGACCGAGGTTGCCTTCCTGGATGAGGTCCAGGAACGCCATGCCGCGGCCGGTGTAGCGCTTGGCCAGGGACACCACCAGTCGCAGGTTGGCTTCCAGCAGGTGGTTCTTGGCGCGATTGCCGTCGCGCATGATCCACTGCAGGTCGCGGCGCGACTGCACGGGCAGCTTCTCGCCCTTGTCGGCGAACTCGCGCAGCTTCTCCGTGGCGTAGAGGCCGGCCTCGATGCGCTTGGCGAGCTCGACCTCCTCCTCGGCGTTGAGCAGCGCGACCTTGCCGATCTGCTTCAGGTACGCGCGGACCGAGTCGGCCGAGGCGGTGAGCTCGGCGTCCTTGCGGGCCTGGCGCAGCGCTTCGGATTCCTCTTCGTCCCAGACGAAGTCGCCGGAGGCCTTGTCCTTCTCCGAGGGCTCGTCGGCCTCGTCGGCCTCCTCGCCCTTGGCGTCGGCGGCCGCGGGGGCGGCGTCGGCTTCCTCGTCATCGTCGACCTCGTCGACGATCTCCTCCTCGTCGCCGAGGTCGTCCTCGTCGACTTCGAGGTCATCCAGGTCGTCGAGCTCCAGCGACTCGTCGTCGAGGACCTCGTCGCCCTCGGCGCCTTCCATGCCGGGCTCGGCGGCCTTCTTCGGCGAGGCCTTCTTCGCCGCCGCCTTCTTGGCGGTGGCCTTGGTGGCCTTCTTCGCGGCGGTCTTCTTGGCCGCGACCTTCTTTGCCGCGGCCTTCTTGGCCGGGGCCTTCTTGGCGGCAGCCTTCTTGACCGGCGATGCTGCAGTGGTGTCTGCTGAGTCGGCGGCTTCGGCCGATTCGGCGGTCTCTCGGGTATTCGTGGCTACCACGTACGCCCTTTCGTGACGGTCTCGTGCGGCGTCACGCCAGAGTGGTGATCCGGCGGAGCGGTTCTGTCGGGGGGTAAACCGGCTCTCGTGCCGGTGTCGGTTTCCGGCTCACCGCCGGGCATGTGTTCCATTGTAACGATCGAACCAGCTTACTTATGGCGCGATACCGGCCGACACCGCCATGGCCGCTCCGACGATGCCCGCCGTATTGCGCAGCGCGGCCGGCACCACGGGGGTTCTGTTGGTGAGCAAGGGAATCCATTCCTGGTAGTCGCGGCTGATGCCGCCACCGGCCACGAACACGTTCGGCCAGAACAGGTTTTCCAAGGTGATGAGCACCTTGGAGACCTCCTTGGCCCACTCCGGATAGGTCATGCCGACCCGATCCTTGACCGAGGCCGCGGCCCGGTGCTCGGCCTCGCGGCCGTCGACCTCCATGTGCCCGAGCTCGCTGTTGGGCATGAGCACACCGTTGTACATGATCGCCGATCCGATCCCGGTGCCGAAGGTGAGCAGCATTACCAATCCGCTGAGATCCTTTGCCGCGCCGTACCGGTCCTCGGCCATGCCGGCGGCGTCGGCGTCGTTGAGGACGGTCACCTCGCGCCCGCCCAGCGCCACCGAGAACAGATGCCGCGCGTCGATGCCGACCCAGGTCTTGTCGATATTGGCGGCGGTGCGGATCTGACCGTGCAGCACCACGCTGGGCATGGTGATGCCGACCGGACCGTCCCAGCCGGACTGCGCGACCAGCTTGGCCACGGCCTCGGCGACGGCGTTGGGGGTGGAGGGATGCGGTGTCTCGATCTTGATGCGGTCGTAGCACAGTTCACCGGTCGCGAGATCGACCTCGGCGCCCTTCACACCGCTGCCACCGATATCGATGCCGAACGCGTGCCCGGGATCGGACATGAACCCACTCCTCAGTTCTCCAAGTGATTTGCCGGAAAGTCGCAGCTCTCCGGCCGATGAGCTGTGTCGTGCACGACAAGCCTAATGCGCGGGATGCCGGATCTGTGCTGCGATGGAGGTCGTGCCGGAATCGAATTTCACATCCACCGCCCCCGCCGCAACGACGAACACCGACACTTCAGACATACCCGAACTGCGCCGCGTCGCCGTGTATCTCGCCGAGACCGCCGCCGCGCATGTCCGCGCCCGCCGCCCCGAGGTGTTCGGCCCGGGTGCGCGCGCCGAGGACGCCGTGCAGTCCAAGAGCACCCCGACCGACCCGGTCACCATCGTCGACACCGAGACCGAACAGCTGGTCCGCAAGCTGGTCGCCGAACTGCGCCCCGGCGACCGCGTGGTGGGGGAGGAGGACGGCGGCAGCCTGGCCGACGATCCGGACCTCGTGCACTGGATCGTCGATCCCATCGACGGCACCGTGAACTTCCTCTACGGCATCCCGTCCTATTCGGTGTCGGTGGCCGCGGTGCGCGGCGGGCAATCCGTCGCGGGCGCGGTCGCGGATGTGGCGCACGCGGTCACCTACAGCGCCGGGCTCGGCCTGGGCGCGCACCGCGCCGCCTCCAGCCCCGACGGCACCTCGCCGGGTGGCGAGCCGATTGCCTTGCGCGCCAACGCGGTCGACACCGCGGCCATGGCGCTGGTGGCGACCGGCTTCGCCTACGCGACGCCGCGCCGCACCCGCCAGGGCGAGCTGGTGGCGCAGGTGCTGCCGTACATCCGCGACATCCGGCGCTTCGGTTCGGCCGCGCTGGATCTGTGCGCGGTCGCCGAGGGCCGCACCGACGCCTATTACGAGCACGGCCTGAACCAGTGGGACTGGGCCGCGGGCGCGCTCATCGCGGCCGAGGCGGGCGCCCGCCTGATTCTGCCGCCCGCGCCCGACTCGCCGGGCGCCGCAGGCGATTTGGTGTGCGCCGCCGCGCCTGGCATCGCTGACGAACTGTTCGGTCTGTTCAAGCGCCTGGATGTCACCACCCCTATCCCGGTTCCCTGACAGGGGACTGAACAGGTCCGGGCGAACAGCATCCGCCGGACGAACCACGCAAAGAGAATCGCCGCGATCGAGCGATCGCGGCGATCCCTTTGTCTCGATTCATATATCTCTTTGTGCCGGTGCGAGTTTCGCGACGGCCGACCGAGTCAGAGCCACCCGGCCCCGAAAGAGATTCTCAACACTTGGCCTTACGCGCCGCTTCCAGCAGCTTCGGGTCGATGGCGGGCGCGGTGCCCGGCGTCGGGTTCTTCAGCGACTTCAGCACCTCTTCGGCATCCGTATCCGGACGGATATCGCGGAACAGGGTGCCCAGCACCAGATCCACCGTCTCGTCCTGGCGCTGATCCTCGATCAGCTCCGCGCACGGCGCGACCAGCTGCACGGACGCCGCGGCCGGTCGCCCCTTCACGCCGAAGCGAATCTGCCCGGTGCACTCCAGGTCCCCGTTCACATAGACCGGGTCGTTGCCGATCTGCACGTCCGGCGCGCTGGCGAACCCGAGGTCGCCCAGCTCGGAAGCCACGTGCGCGGCCTGGCCGCGCTGGTTGTTGGCATTGAAGACGCGCACCTTCGACTGGGCGAGGGCGGCGGGCTCCACATCCCGTAACCGCGAGTTCGACACCCGCTCCCCGAGCGGGGCGGGCTTGGCCGCGGACGTGCTCGAGGCGGGGCTGGGCGAGTTGCAGGCCATCGCGCCCTGGTCACCCTCGGTCGTCGTCAGCGCCTTGAACCACACGCCGACGCAGAGCAGAGCGATGACTCCCACCAGGGCCGCCCACGGTTCCCAGCGTCGCCGAATGAACGGCCGGCCGTTGGGATCGGTCGAGTTACCTTGGGTGATCAGTGAAACCACGCCCACACTCTACGAAAACGGAGAGGTCGGCGCGTGCACGGCCACCGGCAAGTCGGGCGGTGAGTCGGCACCGGGAGGTCGTGGGCGACGCCGCGGAACAGATCCCGGCCAGGTCTCGGAGCCTGCGAGGAAGATCTCGGCGAGTTCCCTCGTCGGTGACGATTGCCCCTCAGTTTCAACTCGCAAGGGTTTTGATTGCGACTTTTGACCCGGGGTCCGCTATTGTCTGGCGGCCCAGATCGTACAACCCAGGTGAAACTGGGGGTCGGTTTCGGGAACAACAAGGGCATGTCCTGCGTTGACCGAGCGCGATCCGCTGCGGATGAAGGACTATCCGGCTCGGATCTGTGACCGGTGTACGCGTGACGTACACCACGGGCGGGCGGCATTCCCTCCCGATCCGACCTCGCGAGGGGCCGGTCAGGTGGGTGCCGTTCCGGGATATACGGAGTAAGGACGAGGGGAAACGACATGGCAACCGACTATGACGCACCGCGGCGCAGTGAATCCGATGAGGTTTCGGAGGACTCGCTGGAGGAGCTGAAGGCTCGCCGCAACGAAGCCGCGTCCGCCGTCGTGGATATCGACGAATCCGATACCGCGGAATCGTTCGAGCTTCCTGGCGCGGACCTTTCCGAGGAGGTGCTCTCGGTCCGGGTCATCCCGAAGCAGGCCGACGAGTTCACCTGTTCGAGCTGCTTCCTGGTGCACCACCGCAGCCGACTGGCCAGCGAAGCCGGCGGTCAGCTGATCTGCATGGATTGCGCTGCGTAAAGCACTGTCCGCGTAGCGGATCCCGACAAAGAGGATTCCGTCAGCCCGCGCTCGGTCCGCCGAGCGCGGTCAGGAACCGGTTATCTGCTCGGGCCTGTCTCAGCCCGATCAGGCTTGCTCGGCCGCGTTCTTCAGGCCGAGCGCGGCAATGATTTTCTCCGGATGGCGCGTGCTGACCAGCCAGTACGGCGTCGGATCATCCGGATCATCGAGCACGAGTAGAACCATCGGCCCCACCCAGGCCCGATGCTGAACGAAGGCGGCGGGGTCGAGCTGGCGGCCCAGCGCCGCACTCTTGGCACTGGCCGGCACCGGGGCGGCCCGCTTGACGAAGGTCGCGGGCAGGTGGGCGCGATCGGTGCGCAGTTCCGGCACGCCGTCGGCGTCGACGGTCACCTCCACGCGATGGCGGGAGAACCACACCAGCACCCACGCCGCGAAGGGGAACAGCAGCACGTAGGGCAGCCAGGCCCGCACTCCCGGTGCGCCCATGTGGATTTCGGCTGCCAGCAGCCCGGTCACGACGAGGGCAGCGGGCACCCACCACAGCGGCACCCAGAGGCGCTCTGCGTAAAGGGGGCGGGTCTGCTGCTTGGGTTCCATGGTCACCTGAGGGGGCTGGTCGGACACGACATCAGACTAGGTCAATGGCGACGGGGGTGAACGCGTAGGCTCGGCCTACGTGACCGGTATTCCACCTATTCCCCTGCTGCGGCTCGATCCCGGCATCCCCGTACCCAAGCGTGCCCACGAGGGCGACGCGGGCGTGGACCTGTGCACCACCGAGGACGTCATCATCGAACCGGGGGAGCGGGTGCTCGTCGGCACCGGCATCGCGGTGGCGCTCCCGATCGGCACGGTCGGGCTGATCCATCCCCGTTCGGGGCTGGCGGCCAAGGCGGGTCTCTCGGTCGTCAATACCCCCGGCACGGTCGATGCGGGCTACCGCGGTGAGATCAAGGTGTGCCTGATCAATCACGATCCGCGGGCGGCCATCGAGCTCCGGCGGGGTGACCGGATCGCCCAGCTGCTGGTGCAGAAGGTCGAACTGGTGGACTTCGTGGAGGTCGACACGCTCGACGAGACCGCGCGCGGCGCAGGAGGATACGGGTCCAGTGGTGGGCATGCCAGCCTGTCCGCTGGGTCCGGTGGGTCGGGTCAGGCGACCGGCAAGGAGGCATGACGATGGTGTTCGGACGGAAGAAAAAGGGCGGCGACAGAGCTGACGCGCCGCAGTACGACGACGAGTACACCGAGTACGACGAGTACGAGGACGAGTACGACGACGCCGTGTCTGACGAGTACGTCGAGGAGGAGTTCGACGAGGAGCCCGCGCGCGGCCCGCAGACCGGCCCCTTCGACTACGAGGACGTCGCGAAGCGGCTGGAGGCGATCGCCGAGCAGCGGCTGGATCTGGGCTCGGTGATCGTGCCGGTGCCGCCGGGCGGGCAGCTGCAGGTCGAGATGACCCCCGACGGCACGCCGCAGGCGGTGCACCTGGCCACCCAGCACGGGCGGATCACGGTGGCGGCCTACGCCGCTCCCAAGACCTCGGGCCAATGGCGTTCGGTCGCGGCCGATCTCGCCGACACCCTGCGCAAGGACGGCGCGACCGTCTCGGTCGTGCAGGGCCCGTGGGGTCGTGAGCTGCACGCCGTCACCCAGGGCGCGGATCTGCGCTTCATCGGCGTGGACGGCTACCGCTGGATGGTCCGGCTGGTCGCGGCCGGTCCGACCGGCGCGGCCGACGACAACTCGCCGCTGGTGTCCGCCGCCCGCGCGGTGCTCAGCGAGACCGTCGTGCGCCGCGGCGACGAACCGCTCCCGGTCCGCGAACCCCTCCCGGTGGTCCTACCCCAGGAGCTGGCCGACCAGCTAGCCGCCGCCCACCAGCAGCAGCTCGCCGCCCAGCAGCAGGCCATGCAGGCCCAGATGGCCGCAATGCAGGGCGGCCCGGCCTTCCAGCCCGAGCAGCCCCCGACCGAACCGCGTCGCGGCGCGGAGGGTTCGGCCATGCAGCAGCTCGGCCTGAACTGACCGGTCCGGCCGCCGGCCGGATCCGGCTGTAGAACAAGACAAATGGGGCACCGCCACTGTGGCGGTGCCCCATTTCGCTCTCAGCGCAATGATTCTCGGCGGAACTCGGGTCAGGCGGTGGGGACTCGGCGGGGGAGCAGGGCGGTGATGCCTCGGGTGCCGAGGATCGAGGGGTCCGCGCCCAGTTGGTCGAGGGTGATGCGGTGCAGCGTCGCGCGCGGGATGAGGTCGGTCCAGCGTTCGGCGACGGCGATCGGGTGTACGGGATCGTCGACGGCCCCGATGATTTCGACCGGGGCGGTGACCCGGGCCAGGAGTTCGGGTTCGGGCCAGGCGTAGGCGGCGGCCTCCTCCAGGGCGGAGGGGAGATCCGGCCATTGAGCGGTCCAGGAATGGGTGAGCGTCTCGGCCAGCCAGGCGGGGCTGGAGGCCTGCATGCGGGACAGCACCTCGTCGATGCCGTCGGCGCGAAGCTGCGCGGCGGTGGCGGCGGCGCTCGCGGCGGCGGGGCAGCCGGTGGTATCCGCACCCGTCCAGGCAGGCAGCGCGGCGACCACGCCGTAGACCGAATCCGGGTGCTGGGCGGCCCATTCCACCGCCACGGCCGCGCCGAGCGAGATGCCCGCGATCAGCACCGGCCCCGAGCGGGCTGCCGCATCCAGCGCGGCTCGGTAGCTCTCGATCACCCGCCGCGGATCCGGCTCGACCGCCAGAAACGGCAGATCCAATGCGGCGCAGGCGGATCCGAAGGCGCGGCGGGCGAAAAGGGCATCGGAGCCGGTTCCGGGCAGGGCAACAGCCATCGCCGGACCCGGCGCGGCCTTGGCCGAGGTCGGCGGGGCCACCGCCGGACCGGGCACGGCGACCGCCGGACGTGGAAGTTCGGGCACCGGCCGAGAGTAGCCGGGCCACACGGTCCCGACCCGGACCGGCACCGGCCTCCGGGACGGGCACCGGCGTCGGACCCTGCGCTGAGCAGGGGTGAATTCGGGCACGGGCGCGTTTCCGAGTATCGGAGGGGCACGGGTTCGGGCGCCGGAGCGGTGCCGGGTCAAGCGCCGGAGTCGATCTCATATCCCTGAGCGGGGCGGGGTTTGGCGGGTGGCTCGGAACGGGTATGGCTGGTGACGGGCACGCGTGGCGGGTGCAGGACAGTGCATCTACAGTGGCCCTTGTACGGCCATCGGCGGTCGGGTGGCAAACCACCGGGTCGCCGTGGGAAAAGATCGAACGACGTGTGACCCACGCCGTGGAGCTCTACAAGAAAGCGTGCGAGATGCCATCCGAGGGTGGGAAGGACACCCCGTCAGGCTATTTCCGGCGGCTCAGCCGTCGCCTGACCGAGGACCTTGATCGTTTGGATGCCGAGGAGCTCGCCGAGACGTCGGAGGCGTCGGGTGCGTGCCGGGCATCGGAGTGTCGACGGGGTGAAGAGGTCACCATGGTCGGCAGACTGCGCAGCGTCGAGGCCTGTCCCAAGTCCGCGGGCGCCGAGGTGGAGGCCGAGTTCTTCGACGGCACCGATTCGGTGGCGCTGGTCTTCATCGGCAGGCGTCGCATTCCGGGAATCGAGCCGGGACGTCGTATCCTGGTCCGCGGCCGCGTCGGTCAACGCGACGGCGGCAAGGTGATCTTCAACCCCTACTACGAACTCCGCGGGAATACCTGACACTTATGCCGAATCCCACCAGCAGCAGCGACGAGAGCCCTACCCCGACCGAGGCTTTCGCCGCGCGGCCCGCGTTCGATCCGCCCACGGTCCAGCTCCCCGCCGCCCGCGGCGCCGACGAGCCGCCGTTGCGCCTGGAGAACGCGATGCTGGATGAGGACATGCAGGCCCTGGTCGGCGCCGAGCTGGCCGCAATGGAGCGCGAGGCCACCCGGTCCGCCGGCCATGACGCCGGGTCCGACCAGGACACCGAGTCCGGGGACGACGAGCCGGAGCAGACGCTGCTCGAGCAGATGGGCGGCATCAGCGGCCTGATCTACTCCTCGCTGCCGGTGCTGGTGTTCGTCCCGGTGAATTCGCTGGCCAACCTGACCGCCGCGATCTGGGCGTCGCTGGGTGTGGCCGCGCTGATCCTGGTGTGGCGCTTGGTGCGTCGCGATCCGATCCAGCCCGCCATCTCCGGCTTCCTGGGGGTGGGCGTGTGCGCGTTCATCGCCTACCGGATGGGTGAGGCCAAGGGCTTCTTCCTGTTCGGCATCTACGCCAGCCTGATCTACGGCGGCGCGTTCCTGATGTCGCTGGTGGTGCGCTGGCCGCTGGCGGGCGTCATCTGGGGCGCGCTCAACGGGCACGGCACCGGCTGGCGCTCCGACAAGCGCGCCATGCGCCTCTACGACATCGCGACCGCGGTGTGGGCGGTGGTGTTCGTGGCCCGCTACCTGGTGCAGAACCACCTCTACGACTCCAACAGCACCGGTCTGCTGGCGGCGGCCCGCATCGGCATGGGCTGGCCGTTGACCGCGGTGGCGGCGCTGGTGACCTTCTGGGCGGTCCGCAAGGCCGGGCATCTGCCGAGCCAGAAAACCGCCGAACCGGCGGCGTAAGACCGTTCGGTCTGCGGTCGGTCGCTTGGTTTCGGGCACTTATCGCGCTAAAAGCCCAGGGCGCAACACCTTCGGGGCCATTGGGGGCCAAGAGGGGGTGACCAACCCACCCCTGGGGTACCTATTTCCGGACCCCCGCTGCGAGCACGATCTTTCTCAGAAGCTACGGAGAAAGGATCGCGGAGTTGGTTACCGACAGCAAGGCAGTGGCAGCGCAGGATCGGGGCGAGGGGCCCGTGACGGCGGTGCAGACAGTCGCCTCGCGCCGGCACCCGGCGGGGCGGGGGAGCAAGAGCACGAGCACGGTGGCGACGTCGGAGTCCCGGCGCGCCGCAGCGGAATTGGAGAAGCTGATCGGCCCGGCCGCGGCCGGTGACCGGGAGGCGGTCTCCGAGATTCTCAAGATCGTCTACCCGCTGGTGCGGCGCTACTGCGCGGCACGCATGAGCGGGGCGGGCCACCTGCACGTGACCGCCGACGATGTGGCGCAGGAGATCTGCCTGGCGACGGTGCAGGCGATTCCGCGCTACCGGGATCAGGGCAAGTCGTTCCTGGCCTTCGTCTACGGCATCTCGGCCAACAAGGTCGCCGACGCCTTCCGGCGGGCGCAGATGCACCCGGCCTACCCGGTGGCGGAGTTCCCGGATTCCCCGGTGAACGAGGCGGGCCCGGAGGAGCGGGCGCTGGCGATGGAGACCCGGATGGCCACCCGCGATCTCATGCAGGTGCTGTCCACCACCCACCGCGAGGTGCTGGTGATGCGGATCGTGCTGGGCTGGACCGCGGCGCAGACCGCCGAGGCCATCGGCACCAGCCCGGGCGTGGTGCGGGTCATGCAGCACCGCGCGCTGAACAAGCTGCGGGCCGAATTGCGGGCGGCCTCCTGATAATTCGGGGACAGCTCAACGATGAGTGAGACGGAATGTGGGCCGGGCACTGGGGAGTGCGCCCGGCCCACAGTCGTTTTCACGATCCGCCAGCGGTTTCAGTTCAGCGGCGGATATCCGATCAGGCGGTTTCGGCGTGCTCGGTCCGGCTGCCGAAGCCGTTGACGCCGAGCGCCTTTCGCAGATCGTCCTCGGCCTCGACGGAGGCCACGAACAGCAGTTCGTCCTCGCCTTCGAGCGGGTCGTCGGCCTGCGGGACGATGACGCGGCCGCCGCGCAGAATGGTCACCAGGGCGGCGTCGCGGGGCAGGGTGAGGGTGCGAACGGCCTTGCCCGCCAAGGGGGTATCGGTGGGCAGGGTGATCTCGACCAGGTTGGCCTGACCTTGGCGCAGCGTCATCAGGCGGACCAGATCGCCGACGGACACGGCCTCCTCGACGAGCGAGGCGAGCAGGCGCGGCGTCGAGACGGCCACATCCACGCCCCAGGACGAGTCGAACAGCCACTCGTTGCGGGGATCGTTGACCCGGGCCACGACGCGCCCGACGCCGAATTCGGTCTTGGCGAGCAGGCTGAACACCAGGTTCACCTTGTCGTCACCGGTGGCGGCGATGACCACGTCGTAGGTCTCGAGCCCGGCCTCCTCGAGCGTCTCCAGCTCGCAGGCGTCGGCGTGGGTCCACACCGCGGTGGGCGCGACGGTCGGGTCGATGTGGTCGAGGCGGCGTTCCAGCAGCATGACCTGATGGCCGCCGCGCAGTAGTTCCTGGGCGATGGAGCGGCCGACCGCTCCCGCTCCGGCGATGGCTACCTTCATCTCAGACCTCGCTCGCGGGGGGATTGCCGGCCAGGGCGACGGCCTCGCCGACCGTGCCGGAGGTGGCGGCGATGTAGACCTGGTCGTCGGCCTGCAGCATGGATTTGCCGTTGGGCAGCACGCCCTGCCCGAATCGGATGATGAACGACACGCGCGCGCCGATGGCCTCTTCCAGGGCCTGCACCGAATGCCCGTACCACTCCTCGTGCAGCGCGAGTTCGGTGACCGCGACGGTGCCGGTGGGGTCGCGCCAGGTGGTGGTGGATTGATCGGAGACCAGGGTGCGCAGGAATCGGTCGGTGGTCCACGGCACGGTGGCGATGGTCGGGATGCCCAGGCGTTCGTACACGGCGGCGCGTTTGGCGTCGTAGATGCGCGCGACCACGCGCTCGATGCCGAAGGTCTCGCGGGCCACGCGGGCGGAGATGATGTTGGAGTTGTCGCCGGAGGACACCGCGGCGAAGGCGCCGGCGCGCTCGATTCCGGCGCGGGTCAACACATCTCGATCGAAGCCGACGCCGGTGATGCACAGGCCCGGGAAGTCGCGGCCCAGCCGCAGGAAGGCGCTGGAGTTCTGATCGATCACCGCGACCTCGTGTCCGATGCGGACAAGGGCGCGGGCGAGCGAGGAGCCGACCCGCCCACAGCCCATGATCACCACGTACACCGTACGAACCCCATTCCCGAAAACCTTATGTGCGGTCTGGTTGCCCTGTTCGGGTGGCAACCGTACCGCTCGAGTTTCACCGCAGGCATTTTCCCCCTCCGGAAGTAGTTCAAACCGAAGCGGAAAAACCTCACAGTCCTCGGTCGCCACCCTACGACTGTGGGGGTCGCGCGTCGCGCCGCGAACACGAGCACTCCCGCACTGCCTTATGCTGCCTGGAGTGTCGAAGTTGACGACGGCCGCCAAGCGCATGCTGGTCGGCCGCCCATTCCGCAGCGATTCTCTCGGGCATACGCTGCTGCCCAAGCGGATCGCGCTCCCCGTTTTCGCCTCCGATGCCTTGTCATCGGTGGCTTACGCGCCGGAGGAAATCTTCCTGGTGCTCTCGGTGGCGGGTTTGTCCGCTTACACATATGCGCCATGGATCGGCCTCGCGGTCGCGCTGGTGATGGCGGTGGTGGTCGCCAGCTACCGGCAGAACGTGCACGCCTATCCCTCCGGCGGCGGCGACTACGAGGTCGCGACCAAGAACCTCGGGCCCACCGCGGGATTGACCGTCGGCTCGGCGCTGCTGGTCGACTATGTGCTGACGGTGGCGGTGTCGATCTCCTCGGCGGCGTCGAACATCGGCTCGGCCGTGCCGTTCGTCGCAACTCACAAGGTGTTGTTCGCGGTCTCGGCGATTGTGATTCTCACCGCCATCAATCTGCGCGGCGTGCGCGAATCCGGTACCGCCTTCGCGATTCCCACCTACGCGTTCATGATCGGCATGTTCATCATGCTGATCTGGGGGTTCACCAGGATCGGGATCATGGGGGAGCAGGTGCACGCCGAGTCCTACGGGTTCGGGCTCAAGGCCGAGGAGTCCCATCTGGCCGGACTGGCGTTCGTGTTCCTGATCGCGCGGGCGTTCTCCTCCGGCTGTGCGGCGCTGACCGGTGTCGAGGCCATCAGCAACGGTGTGCCCGCGTTCCGCAAACCCAAGTCCCGCAATGCCGCGACCACGCTGCTGCTGCTCGGCTGCATCGCGGTGTCGCTGTTCATCGGCATGATCGTGCTCGCCCAGAAGGTCGGCATCGTCTACGCGCACAACACCGCGGATCTGACCGGCACGCCCGACGGGTACGAGCAGAAGACGATGGTGGCGCAGCTGGCGGGCGCGGTGTTCTCCGGCTTCCCGGCGGGCTTCTACTTCATCACCATCGTCACCGCGCTGATCCTGGTGCTGGCGGCCAATACCGCCTTCAACGGCTTCCCGGTGCTGGGTTCGATTCTGGCGCAGGACCGTTTCCTGCCGCGTCAGCTGCACACCCGCGGTGACCGGCTGGCGTTCAGCAACGGCATCCTGTTCCTGGCGGGTGCGGCGATCGCGTTCGTGGTGTTGTTCGGCGCGGAGGTGACGCGCCTGATCCAGCTCTACATCGTGGGCGTGTTCGTCTCGTTCGTGCTCAGCCAGACCGGCATGCTGCGGCACTGGACGCGACTGCTGCGCACCGAGACCGATCCGGCGCAGCGGGCGCGCATGAAGCGGTCGCGGGTGATCAACGCCATCGGCCTGACCATGACCGCGACCGTGCTGTGCATCGTGCTGGTCACCAAGTTCCTGGCGGGCGCGTGGATCGCCATCGTCACCATGGCGGCCATCTTCGGGTTGATGAAACTCATTCGCCGCCACTACGACACGGTGTCGCGGGAGCTCGACGAGAGCGAATGGGACGGCGTGCTGCCCAGCCGCACGCATTCCATCGTGCTGGTGTCCAAGCTGCACCTGCCGACCAAGCGGGCGCTGTCCTACGCCCGCGCGACCCGCCCCGACACGCTCGAGGCGATCACGGTGAACGTGGACGAGCCCGATACCCGCGCGCTGGTGCGGCAGTGGGAGGCGAGCGATATCGCGGTGCCGCTCAAGGTGATCGAATCGCCGTATCGCGAGATCACCAAGCCCGTGGTCGATTACGTGAAGCGAGTGCGCAAGGACGCACCGCGCGACGTGGTCACCGTGTTCATTCCCGAATATGTAGTCGGCCACTGGTGGGAGCAGCTGCTGCACAACCAGAGCGCCCTGCGCCTGAAGGGCCGCCTGCTGTTCGAGCCCGGCGTCATGGTCACCAGCGTCCCCTGGCAGCTGTCCTCCTCGGCGGCCAAGGCCAGCCCCGGCCGCGTGGTCAACGCCCCCGGTTACGTCCGCCGCGGCTTCGGGGACGAGGGATGAGCGGACCCGACTGGTACGGCGCCATTTTCGAGGTCCGCCTCGGCCCACCCGGCCACGGCGGCTTCTGCGTCGCCCGCCACGAGGGCCGAGTCCTCTTCGTTCGCCACGGCCTCCCCGGCGAACTCGTCCGCGCCCAGGTCACCGAGGACCGCGGCGGCTCCTTCTGCCGAGCCGACGCCCTCGAAATCCTCGAGCCTTCCCCCGACCGCATCCCCGCCACCTGCCCGGTCTCCGGCCCCGGCGGCGCGGGCTGCTGCGACTTCACCTTCGCCACCCCCGCAGCCCAACGCGAATTGAAGCGCCAGGTCGTCGCGGACCAGCTCCGCCGCCTTGCCAACTGGGAACCCGACTTCACCGTCGAGCCGATCCCCGTCCCCCTCGGCCTGCCGAGCGGCGTCGTGGCACAACAGGACTCGCGCCCCGGCTCGATCCTCCGCCCCGACGGCCCGGTCCGGCTCGGAGGTGTGGCAACCGGCCTCGCCTCGACGCTGCTCGGCGCGCCCACCGGACGGTCCGCGGCGCAGCGCGCCAAGCCGACCTCGGAGCCTGCGCGGGAGGCGCAGTCCGCTGGGGCCACGGCTGATGCCACCCCCGCAGCGCCGGGCCGAATCGGCGGTGTGGCGACGCATTTGGCGAGCGCATTGATCGCTCGCCCGGGTGAAGAGAGTCACGTCGCGCTGGGCGGCCAGGTGTCGCCGGTGCCGTATACCGACGGGTGGCGGAGTCGGGTGCGGCTGGTGGTGGATGCGGATGGGCGGGCCGGGGTGCATCGGTATCGGAGTACCGAGGTGCTGGCGGATCTGCGGTGCCCGCAGCCGATGGCGGGGGCGATGGATGGGATCGCCGAGCAGAAATGGACGCCGGCGGCGGATCTCGTTGTGGCCGTGGACGGTGACGGGATGCGGCATATCGTCGAGGTGGCGCCCACCGAGGGAGAGCGCGGCCGGGGCGACCGGCATGGCGGTGGCGCGGGGCGGCGCGGTGGGGATCGGCGTAGTACCGCGGCGCGGCGGGCGGCGGCGCATGGAGCTCGCGAGGAGCGGGTGGTCGAGGGGACCGGGCGGGCCGTGCAGTATGTGGCGGATCGGCGGTGGGAGTTGTCGGCTACCGGGTTCTGGCAGCCGCATTATGGTGCGGCGCAGGCTTATTCGGATGTGGTGGGGGAGTGGGCGGATGCCGCGCCCGGATCGCTGGTGTGGGATTTGTACTGCGGGGTCGGCGTGTTCGCGGCGCGGCTGGCGGATCGGGTGGGCGAGCGGGGCGCGGTGCACGGCGTCGAGTTCGCGCGCAGCGCCGTCACCGAAGGCCGTGCGGCACTGCGGGATATGCCGTGGGTGGATCTGACCGCCGAGCGAGTCGAGCGCTGGATCCACGACCAGCCCGCCACCGCACCGGATGTCGTCGTCCTCGACCCGCCGCGCGCCGGCGCGGGCAAGGACGTCATCAACGCGATGAGCGACCGCTCCCCGCGCCGCATCATCCACATCGGCTGCGACCCCGCCGCTTTCGCGCGCGACGTCGGCCTCTACCGTGCCGCCGGCTACCAGCCCGTGGCCCTGCGCGTCTTCGACGCCTTCCCCGGTACCCACCACGTGGAATGCATCGCGGTGCTGGAGCGCTGACGCAAGGCTGTTTCAGAATCTTGGCCAGTGGCGTCTCCGCGCCAGCGGAAGGGTTGGGGGA
>NZ_BAAFGR010000114.1:0-26377 GCF_041154655.1 Nocardia sp. JMUB6875 | reverse complement strand
GGGGCGGGGACCGGCGGCAGCGGCAGCTTGGCCAGCAGCATGGAAATCCGTGGGGCCAGCGACAATCCGGCCAGCCCGAGCGCGGCCGCACCGCCGCCGATGGCCCGCGCGGGCAGATCCGTCAGCAGGCCCACCAGAGCCGCCGGAATCGCGTAGACGGCCACGGCGGTCGCGCCGATGAACAGGCCCAGCCCGACCCCGCTCACCCGCCACGCCAGAATCGCGGTGGCCGCGGCCAGGACCGCGCCGAGCAGCGCGTTGGCCCAGCCGTAGTGGCTCGGGACGTACAGCATGCCCGCGCTGAACGCGGTCGGCAGCGCGCAGCCGCCCAGCACCAGCGCGCTCGCGTGGTCCTGGTACATGCGGCTGAGCACCATGCTCGCGGTGACCAGCAGCAGCGTCACGAAGGTCGCGACGATCCCGCTCACCCAGCCCGGAATCGCGGTCGGCGCGGCCAGCAGACCGAAGCAGCCGGTGAGCATGATGGCCACGGCCAGCGCCGATCCGGTGAGCCGGGCCGTGCGCGGGGTCCAGCCCCGGAAGTGGTCGGCGTCGGCGATGGCGACGTTGTACATGATGTCGTCGAACAGCGGTGTGGGCGCGATGTGCACAGCGCTCTCCAGCATGAGCAACTCGCCGTCGCGCACGCCCTGCTCGGACAGGCTCAAGGAATTGGAGAACGGCGGCTGCCCGATGCGGGCCAGCACCCATTCGTGCGGCTCGAACTGCTCGCCGTCCTGGTCGAAGTCATTGCCTTGATTGTGTTGATCGACCATGTCGACCACGCTCGGGATGACCAGGGCCACCGGCACATCGACGGGAATGGCCATATCGACCTGGGTGTGCTTGGCCAGAATGGTGACTCGCGCCAGATCCGGCGCGCGGACGGTGCCCGCCGCATCCGGCCGGAGCTCATCGAGGTGGTGGTCCGTACGCGAGTGCGTCACGCCCGCACTGTACGGCATGATGGTTGCCGTCCGTACACTGAGACCACATGTGGGCACGCCGGGACCGCATGTCCGACGGATTCGATGGGTGAATTTCAGCGATGAGCACCGTACGGTTCCAACGACGTCCACGCCGGGAGATGCCCCGCTCGCCCGGTGGCGAGGTGACCCTGCAGCCGCCGCCGGAGATCCCCAGGGCGGTCCCGGCCAATCTCTTCTCGAAGCTCATGCCCGTCGTGATGGGTGTCGGCATGCTCGGGATGGTGGCGCTCATGATCACCTCCGGCAGCGGCATAGCTACCAATCCGATGAGCCTCATGTTCCCGATGATGATGGTGTTCTCCATGGTCGGGATGTATGCGGGGCAGGGCGGCAAGGGGCAGAAGGCGGCCGAGGCCAACGAGGACCGCAAGGACTATCTGCGCTACCTCGATCAGGTGCGCAAGGACGTGGAGGAGACGGCCGGGCAGCAGCGGGCCGCCGTCGAATGGAGTCATCCCGAGCCCGGATTGATCTGGATGCTGGCCGGGACGACGCGGATGTGGGAGCGCCGGCCGGGGGACAAGGACTTCTGCCACGCCCGCATCGGGCTCGGTAGCCAGAGGCTTGCTACGAGACTGGTCGCCCCGGAAACTGGGCCCGTCGAGGAGCTCGAACCCATTGCCGCGGTCTCGCTGCGGCGGTTCGTGCGCACCCACTCCACCGTGCCGGATCTGCCCACCGCCATCGCCGTGAAGGGCTTCGCCAGCGTGCAGCTCACCGGCGACCGGGTCCAGGCCCGCGAGATGACCCGCGCCATGCTGCTGCAACTGGCCATGTTCCAAGGGCCGGACCAGGTCCTGATCGCCGTGGTCTGCGGGCCCGACACCGCCCGCGAATGGGAATGGGCCAAGTGGCTGCCGCACACCCAGCACCCGGATTCGCAGGACGGGGTCGGCAGCGGGCGCATGGTGTACGGCTCCATCCGGGAGGCGCACGCTGACTTGAATCCGTTGCTGTACAACCGGGTTCGCTACTCGCGCAATCAGCCGCCCAATCCGAATCTGACCCAGATCGTGCTGGTGGTGGACGGCGGCCTGCTCGAGGCGGAGGAGGATCCGCTGCGGGAGACCGGCTTCGAGGGCGTCACGGTCATCGACCTGTGCGGGTACGCGCCGCGGTTGGCCGCCTCGCGGGGCATCCAAATGGTGGTGGAGAACGGGGAGTGCGCCGGGCGCGGGGCGTCCGGGGTGATGGAACGCTTCGCGGTCATCGACCGCATCACCGCCAAGGAGGCCGAACAGGCGGCGCGGCGGCTCGCACCGTATCGGGCCGCCGTGCAGCGCGGACCGGAGGCGAGCGGCGAAGAGGGCGAGGTCATTTCGAGCTGGTCGCAGCTGCTGAGCCTGGGCGATATCGGCGCGTTCACGCCGGAGACCGCGTGGAAGCCGCGCTACGGGCGGGAGCGGTTGCGGGTGCCGTTCGGTGTCGGCGCGGACGGGCTGCCTGTCGTCCTCGATATCAAGGAGGCGGCCGAGGGCGGCATGGGGCCGCACGGGCTGTGCATCGGCGCGACGGGTTCGGGTAAGTCGGAATTCCTTCGGACGCTGGTGCTTTCGCTCATCGCCACGCACTCGCCGGATCAGCTGAACTTCGTGCTGGTGGACTTCAAGGGCGGTGCGACCTTCCTCGGGCTCGAGGGCGTCGCGCACGTCGCGGCCATCATCACCAACCTCGAGGAAGAGGCCGATCTCGTCGACCGCATGCGCGACGCCCTGGCCGGTGAGATGAACCGGCGTCAGGAACTGCTGCGCTCGGCGGGCAATTTCGCCAATGTCTCCGAATATGAGAAGGCGCGCGCGGCGGGCGCGGATCTCGATCCCATGCCCGCGCTGTTCGTGGTGCTCGACGAGTTCTCCGAATTGCTGTCCCAGCACCCGGATTTCGCCGAACTGTTCACCATGATCGGCCGGCTGGGGCGCTCGCTGCACGTGCATCTGCTGCTCGCCTCGCAGCGGTTGGAGGAGGGGCGGCTCAAGGGTCTGGAGAGCCACCTGTCCTACCGGATCGGGTTGAAGACCTTCTCCGCCAACGAGTCCCGGCAGGTGCTCGGTGTGCCGGACGCGTACAACCTGCCAAACAATCCCGGTGGCGGCTATCTGAAGTCGGATTCTGGCGAGATCCAGCGGTTCCAGTCCGCTTATGTCTCCGGGCCCTATCTCGGTGGCGGGTCGTACCGGGAGGTCACGGTCACCTCCCAGTCCGTCCAGACCGATACGGCCGCACGGCCGTTCACCGCCGCGCACGTGGATTTCCGGGCCTCCGACCGGATTCCGCCACCCGAACTGCCGGAGCTGATCGAGGAGCCGGTGGACTCCGATCAGATCTCCAACCTGCAGATGCTGGTGTCGCGGGTGCGGGGGCACGGCCGCCCCGCCCACGAGATCTGGCTGCCGCCGCTCGGGGAGGCCCCGACCCTGGACGAGCTGCTGCCCCGCTCGATCCTCACCGGCGACTGGAATCCCGTTGCGGCACTGCGGGCCCCGATGGGCATCGTCGACCGCCCCTACGATCAGCGCCGCGATCCCATGGTGGTGGACCTGTCGGGTTCGCGCGGCAATGCCGCGGTGGTCGGCGGCCCGCAGTCGGGTAAGTCGACCGCGCTGCGTTCGCTGGTGATGGCGATGTCGTTGACGCACACCGCCGAACAGGTGCAGTTCTATCTGCTCGACTTCGGCGGCGGCACCATGGTCGGCCTGGAGGGCCTGCCGCATGTGGGCGCGGTCGCGTCCCGTATGGAAGAGGACACCGTGCGTCGCACCGTGGCCGAGATGGTCGGCATCGTGCGCCGCCGCGAGGCCAGCTTCCGGCGGCTGGGCGTCGAATCCATGGCCGAGTTCCGGCGGTTGCGGGCGGTCGACGCGGCGGGCGATCAGACGGCCGCGGGCGTGCGGGCCGATCCGTTCGGCGACGTGTTCCTCGTGATCGACGGCTACGGCGCGTTCCGGCAGGAATTCGAACTGCTCGAACAGACCGTCATGAACCTTGCGGTACAAGGCCTTTCGTACGGCGTGCACGTGATCATGTCGCTCAACCGGTGGGCCGAGGCGCGGCCCGCGCTCAAGGACCAGATCGGCACCCGCATCGAACTGCGGCTCGGCGATCCGATGGACTCCGACCTGGGCCGCAAGTTCGCGGCGCTGGTGCCCATGGGCCGTCCCGGCCGCGGCATGACCGCCGACGGGCTGCACATGCTGACCGCACTGCCCCGGGTCGACGGCAACTCCGACCCGGCCAGCCTGGGAACCGGTGTGGCGCAGGCGGTCTCGGCCATCACCCAGTTCACCCCCGGTCGCCCCGCGCCCGCGGTGCGCATGCTGCCCGAGCGGCTGCCGCGAGAAGAGCTGCTGCGCATGGCGGACGACTGGCCGTCCCAGGCGGATCGCAGCCGGGCGTGCCTGCGCTTCCCCCTCGGCATCAACGAATCCGAGCTGGCCCCGGTCTATTTGGACCTGGCCGCCAGCCAGCACTTCGTCATCATCGGCGACTCCGAATGCGGCAAGACCACCGTGCTGCGCTCACTGGTCCAATCCATTTGCGCCTCGAACACCCCCGACCAGGCCCGCATCATCATGGGCGACTACCGCCGCACCATGCTCGGCACCGTCCCCCAGGGCTACCTCGCCGGCTACGGCACCACCGCCCCCCAATTCACCCAGAACATGACCGACCTGGCCGCCTACGTCACTCAGCGCATGCCCGGCCCCGACGTCACGCCCCAGCAGCTCAAGGACCGTTCGTGGTGGAGCGGCCCCGAGCTCTACGTCGTCGTCGACGACTACGACCTGGTCGCCAACGCCAGCGGCAACCCCCTGCACGCCCTCGTCGACCACCTGGCCCACGCCCGAGACCTCGGCTTCCACGTCATCCTCGCCCGCCGCTCCGGCGGCGCAGGCCGGGCCATGTACGAGGCCACCCTCAACCGCCTGAAGGAACTCAACTCCGCCTCCCTGGTCATGAGCTGCAGCCGCGACGAGGGCATCCTCTTCGGCAACACCCGCCCCTCCCTCATGCCCCCGGGCCGCGGCACCTACGGCACCCGCGCGGGCGAGGAGCTCATCCAAACCGGCTGGCTGCCCCCGGCCGACGCGTGATCCACCCCGGAACGCCAGCGGGCCCCGGCGCGATGCCGGGGCCCGTTCGCTATGAAGTTCTGGTCAGGCGCTGATCACCCTCAGAAGAGACCCGCGAGGGCGGTGTCCTTGGCCTGGAGTTCGGCGTTGCCGGTGCGGACCAGGGTGGCCGCGCCGTTCAGGGTGGTGTTGAGCTGGAGGACGTGCTGGTTCCACATGCGCTGGAGGTCGGCGAACGCGTCGTTGGCGTCACCCTTCCAGTTGTTCTGCACGAACTCCTCGACATTGCGGTGGAACGCCTCGAGCTGGTCGCGAATGACCTCCGCGCGGCGGATGATCGAGTTCGCGCCGTCGGCGACGCCCTCGAAATGAGCGGAGATGATCTGGCCGTCGATTGCTGCCATGGTGAATTCCTTTGCCAAAGTCCGAAAAGAGGGGAAGCCGGTCAGACGGCCGGGAGGTCGAGGCTCGAGATCTGCGCGTTGACCTTGGACTGGTAGTCCTTGTCGTGCTCCTCGTAGTTGGAGCCGACCTTGATCAGGTTCTCGGCGGTCTGCATCAACTTGTCGTTGAGCTTGTCGGCCTGGAAGTAGTAGCGCTGCATGAACGCGTTGAACGCGTCCGCCGCGCCGCCCCGCCAGTTCGAGCCCGCCACCATGCTGTCCTCATCACGCTTCAGATCGGCGATGGCGTGCATCAGCATGTCGTGCGTCTGCTGGAACTCCTTGGCCTTGGTCTGGATGAGTTCATTACTGGCTTCGAATGCACCGGCCACGGTGCCTCCTTTCGATTTCGCGGGGGGACGACCCGTTCTTCCTGATTGGACGCAGGTCACGCACCCGCGGTTCCACCCCTGTTACAGCTATTCGTCAGCACACTATCCAAGGATCGGTGCCTCTGACCAGTGCCAACCGCAAAGGGGTGAGAACCTCCACGCGAGAGGAAGCTCACAAACCGGTTACCAGGTGCTATTCGCCAATAATGCGTACTGGGCGGCCGCCCGCTGCCGGACGTCGGCGAGCTGATCGGATTCCACCGAGGCCGCGTACCGGCGATAGCTGAGCACGCACCGATAACGCTTGGCGCTGCTGTACTGGCTCTTGGCGGTGCTCTCGCCGCATTTCGCTCCCGGAATTCCGGTCGGCACGTCCGCGATGACCGAATAGCCGCGTTCGAGCACGAGGTCGGCCAGCTTGCCCGCGGCCTGCGCGTCGCGGGTGCGGAAGAGCATGGTGCTGCCGGAATAGGACGCGCCGGAGTTGGCGAATCGGTCGACGCCATAGTCGGAGAGCACCCGCCGCCAATAATCCTGGTCGGTCACTCGATGCAGATATCCGCGCGGTTCGGCGACGGCCTGTGTGACGAAATTCGGACTCCACCCGCCGTCGAGAACGAGGGTCTGCCGCCGCATTCCTTCCGAATCGTAAGGCAGCCGGAGAATGCCTTCCCGATCAAGTGGTTTCAGCGAATCCAGCAGTGGTCCCTGTGCCGCGTAGACCTTTTCGGCGAGGGCCGTCAATTGCGACAGGTCGGGATCCTTCACCCCGACATACAAATCGACGACGTAATTGCCGCGCGCCCAGGTCGATCCGATACTGGCCACCCCCGGACGCCAATGCGCATGGGCGTCGGGATATTTCGGTAGTGAGACCCGCTGGTTCAGGTCGGGGGCCACGCCGAAATCGGCGTCGTCCAACTCCTGCGCGGCCTTCGACGCCGCGGCCGCATCCGGGAACTGCAAGACCGTCACCGTGGTGAAGGCGCTGCCGGGCGGGACCGCCCCGGACTTGTCCGGCTCTTTCTCGCTGTGGCCCACCGAGATACCGAACATCATGTGATTGTCGGTCAGGACCGGCTGGGTCGCCTTGGCCAGCACCTTGGTGGCCTTCTCCGCGTCGAGGATGGTGATCGCACCGGTGCCGTAGACCAGCATCGGGTCGATGTCGGGGCCGGTGACCACGTGATCGGCCAATCGTTGCACCGCCAGGTTGAAGCCGTTGGCCATGCTCGGGTCGTAGGTGTAGCGCAGTTCCAGCGGATCGGTGCTGTACTTGCCGACATCGAGTGTCCGGACGTCGATTTCGGCCGGATGCGCGGTGCCGTGGACGTCCGCGCCGCATGCGGCCAGTGCGGCGGTCGTCAGCGTCAGCAGGGCGGTGGTTCGAAACCTGTGCGAGAGCATGCGATTCCCTTCCCGCCTCATCGGTCCGCGTTGACGAGCATCGCGTACTGGGCCGAAATCCGCTGTTGTGCGTCGAGCAGCTGGTTCGCCGCCACCTCGGCGGCGTAGCGACCGTAGGTGACGAAGCAGTAGTGGGAGATGGCCAGCTGCTGCGGCCCGGTGTACTTGCGGCACTGGGCATTCGGCAGATTGGCCGGTGAATCGGCCGGGCGGAAGGTGCGCGAGGTCTCGGCGCGTGCCACGACGACGGCGGCGGCCCCGGCGGCATCGCGGGCGCGGAAGACCGAACCGCCGTTGAAGCTGACCCGATCGACGCCCGCCTGCTCGAAGACGGCGGCAGTCTCGTCGCCGGGGAAGAGTTGCAGACCGCCGTGCCGGTCGTAGACGCCGGGGATGCCGCGCTCGGATTGGTCGACGGCCACCGTCGGCAGTGTGCGGCCCAGTACGCCGTCCAGATCGACCGGCTCTTCGGTGAGCTGATCCGGAGCCACGGCAGGGAATTTCGCGAGGGCGGGCGGTAGCGCGTCGAGGCTGAGCTGCACCCGCGCGAGGAGCTTGGCCGGATCGCTGACCTTGGTCTCGGCCATGACGTTGTCCCAGACGTAGGAGAGGATGACGAATCGTCCCGTGGCATACCAGGATCGGACCGAGGCATTGACGTCCGTGCCGGTGCCGAGGTACACGAAGGCATCCGGGTACTTGTCGATCCGCAGGCGCTGACTGCCCGGGGCCGCGTCGAAGTCGGCTTGGCCGAGGGCCGGTGCGGCGGCGGCCGCCGCGGCCTCGTCGGTGAACATGAGCACGAGATTCTCGAACTCGTAGGACAGGCTCGGGACGGGATCGGAGCAACCGGTGGTCACGAAGCCCGAAAGGAAGCCCGGCGCGGCGGCATTCAATGTCGCGCCATCGGCCTTGGTCCGCATTTTCACAGGCCTGGAATCCAGATCGATGAACGGCCGGACGGCCGTGCTCATCGCCGGGGCCGCGTGCCGCACTTCGGGATTCACCTCGACGGGCAGCGGAATGTAGTTGGCCAGGCGCTCGGCCTGCACGATCCGGGCCAACTGCGGGTCGGTCGCCTTGTCATAGTGCTTGGGCTGCGTCGGCAGATTGCCCGTGTCGAGCTTGGCCAGGTCGATCACCGGTTCGGCCGGGGCCGGATCGGTATCCGAACCACACGCGGCGGTCAGCACCGCCACCGCGGCCGCCACCCCCGCCCACCTCATCGCACGCATGCTTCCCCTCCCGTGGATCGCGTGACCCTACTTGATTCCCTTGCGCAGCACCGGGATCAGCTTGTCGATCAGGGTCTGGGACGAATCCGTGCCCCAGACGCGCAGTGCTGCCACCGTGGCCGCGTCATCCACCGGGACGACGACGGCGCGCTTGCTGGTGATCTCGTTCGGCAGGCCGAGCAGCCCGCCGTTACCGGCCTTCTCGTCGCTGCGGACCGCGATGATGTAGGAGTCATTGGGCACCGTCAGGGAGTCCGAGCTCGTGGTGAGGCGCGGTGAGGTCTCGTCGCCGTTGGGCTGGTAGGTGCTGTTGTAGACGAATCCGAGGCTCTCCAGGAACTTCGCCTGTGGCGAACCGGCCAGGTAGATGCTGTATTTGGTGCTGATGGAAGTACCGGTCACGTCGACCATGGTGACGGTCTTGCCCTGGAAGGCCGGATTGTCCTTGCGCGCCTTGTCGATCGGGCTCAGATTGGCGTCGCTCGCGGTGGCGACCACGGAAGTCGTTGTGGTGTGGTCGGATTCACCGGAGCTGGTGGCCACGATGCCGATGCCCACCGCCAGCGCGGCCGCGACCACACCCGCGCCGACACCCGCGTAGAGGCGGTTGCGATTGCGCGGCAGCCGGGCGGTCGCGGTGGGGTCGGAGACGGAAGCCGTTATACCGGTGGAGGTTTCGCCGCCCGGCGCGTATACGGGCGGGGTCGCCTGGATCGGATAGGTGGGCGAGGTGGAGGTGGCGTACGCCGGGTGGTATCCGGGCGACAGCGCGGCCGCGGCGGCGTCGGTGAATTCGCGGCAGGAGTTGAAGCGCTCGGCCGGATTCTTCGCCATGACCCGGGCGAACACCTGGTCCAGGGCCGCGGGCAGTTGCGGGTCGACATCGGTGGCGCGCGGCGGCGGCTCGTGCAGGTGGCCCATCATGACCAGCGCCGGTTGCGTTGCGGGATAAGGGTTCCGGCCGGTCAGCAGCTTGAAGAAGGAGCAGCCCAGGCTGTAGATGTCGGCGCGGTGGTCCAGCGGGAGCCCGGACAGCTGTTCGGGCGGGGCGTAGGCGATGGTGGCGACGAAGCTGCCGGTCTGGGTGAGCTCGGTGGTGTCCTCGGTGGATTTGGCGACCCCGAAGTCGGCGAGCAGGGCGCGCTCGTCCTCGCCCTCGACGCTGGAGAGCAGGAAGTTGGCGGGCTTCACGTCCCGGTGCAGCAGGCCGCGGCGGTGCGCGTAGTCCAGGCCGCGGCCGATCTGGGTGACGATGGACAGGGCGCGCAGCGGCGGTATCGAGGCGGGATCGCGCTTCAACTCGGCCGAGGCGTCGGTGCCCTCGACATACTGCATGGCGATCCAGAGCTGCCCGTGCTCCTCGCCGCGATTGTGGACGGCGACGATATTCGGGTGGTCCATGCCCGCAACCACATTCGCCTCGCGCTCGAAGCGGCCCCGGAACTCCTCGTTCTTCGTGAGATCGGCCGACAGCACCTTGAGCGCGTCCATGCGCGGCAACTGCGGATGTTTGGCGAGGTAGACGGTACCCATACCGCCCGAGCCGAGCACCCGCACGATCCGGTACCCGCCGACGATGGTGCCAGGACTCATCGCCATTGAACTATCCCCCGGGTCTTCCTCGTTGGCCTGCTGTGCAAGCCGGAGCTTACTGGACGGTTATCGCCTGGGCGGGGCACGAGGACGGGGGCGACGTAACCTGGTGGCTGTGTTGAACTACCCCTGCTCAGTATTCGTCGCGGGCCGGTTCCCGTGATGGATCGGCAGGTCGAGGTCGTCGCGGGCGACCATGTGCTGATCCGGGTGGCGGGTGCGGTCGTGCTGGTGGCGCATCGGGAGCGGGGGAAACTCACACCCGAATCGCGGGCCGTGGTGGCGGCGCGGGCGCTGGGGGAGCTGGTGGCCGAGGCCACCGACCTGGCGCCGGACGGGCCGGGGCGGCTGGTGGCGCGGCAGGCCACGCGGTGGCTGATGCGGGAGGCCGAGCAGATTTCGCCGGGGGAGCCCATCGAGTTCGGGATTCTCACGACCGCCGAGACCGGTGGGGTCGCGATCTTCCTGCACGGATCGGTGACGGCGGTGCTGGCCGGATCCGTGGTCGAGTACTACCGGGGCAGTGACGCCGCGTTCACCGTGGACCGGGTGGCCGAGCCGCCGTCGCGGGCCGCGGCGCTGTTCATCGACGAGAGCCGGCGGCGGCCGCCGGAGCTACCGGCGCGCGGAATCGGTTCGCTCATCGAGGGACTCGCGCCCGCGTCGGGTGCGGTGGTGTGGTTCGAGGGGGAGCCGGTGGTGTCGCGGCGGCCCGTGCGCGCGGTGGCGGCCCGGCAGCGCAGCGCGGAACCGCCCCCGCCGACCGCGGCGTTCGACGCCGAGCGGGATCGTCAGGTCGAGCCGGTTCCCGCTCGCGACGAGCCGATCCCCCTGGACCCCAATCTGATTCCGACGCGCACCTCGAATCGGATTCCCGCGCCGCTGGATCCGGACTTCACCGTGGCGCCGGAGGTAGCGGTGGATCCCGACACCGAGGGCATCGACCTGCACCACGCGCCCACCGAGATGGGCGGGTCGGGTGAGGCGAGCGGCACCAATCCCGCGCCCAAGCCCGATCCGGACCTGCAGCGGCGGCTGGAACAGACCGCCAAGGCCACCGCCCTCACCGTGAAGGTGCTCGGATTCAAGTGCGCGCGTGCGCATCCCAGCGATCCGCGCGCCGCCTTCTGCACGGTGTGCGGCATGCCGGTGGATCAGACCCAGCAGGTCGCCGAGGTGATCCGGCCGCCGCTGGGCATGCTGGTGCTCGACGACGGCATGACCTACATGGTGGCCGCGGACGCGGTGGTGGGGCGCGATCCGGAGAACTCGGAGGCGGTGCGCGCGGGACTGATTCCGCTGCGCATCGACGACAGCTCCGGCGGCATGTCCCGGGCGCACGCCGAAATCCGGCTGGTGAACTGGGATATCACCCTCGTCGACCGCGGGTCCACCAACGGCACCCGGGTCCGGCCGCCGGGATACCGGGATTGGATTCGGCTGCAGGCGAATCAGCCGTTCATCCTGGTCGCGGGTGCCGAGATCATGCTCGGCAACCGGGTCCTGCGCCTCGAGCCGGTCGCGCCGCCGCCGTTCGGATAGTTTCGGATGATGCTGCCGCGCTAGGCGTATCGCGAATAGCAGGTGTCGGTGGTGCCGAGCACACCCGCGCGGAAGGCGTCCACGCGGGAGAATCCGCTGGGCACCGTCTTGCCATCGGTGTCGCTGGCGGCGAGCCCGTCGGAGAGCAGGCCCGAGACCGCCTCGTCCAGATCGCCCGCCGAGAGGCTGACATCGCCCTGCTTGCTGCGGTTGGGGTCGGCCAGCTTCGCGGAGATCACACCCGACAGGCAGGCCGCGCGCAGGCCCGTCTTCGCGCCCTTCAACGCCTGCCCGGCCGCGTTCTGCACCGCCAGCGTGTAGCGGGAGATGAAGACGATGTAGGCGGTGAAGTCGCCGGTCACGTTGGCGGGCAAGGCATCCTGGTCGTCGGCGTTGGAGACGCCGCGATCGTGCAGAGCGGGAACGTCGGTGCCGATCAGGTTGGTGGCCGGGCAGTAGGTGACCGGGGCGGTGTCGGCGCCGTTGCGGCAGTTCAGTTTCGCGGAGTCGTAGCTGTATTTGGGCTCGTTCTTGATCGGCATGATCGAGGCCATGGCCTTGGCCATCTCCTGCAGGGTGGCCTGGGTGACGTCGGATTGCCCGCGCTGCGCGTCGTTGTTGAGGGTCTGCGGCAGATTGCCGCGGCGGCGGTCGATCTCGTTCTGGTCGATGGCCATACAGCCCTTGGCCCCGTCGGTGAACCCGATCTGCACCGCGGTCACCCGCTCGAACGCGGAGCCGTGCACGCTCTGCGGATCATCGGGGTCGGCATCGCGGAAGGCGACCGTCGCGGCCAGCACCTGGTTGAGGCCGTCGGAGGTGTTGATGGTGAAATGCTTGGCCTTGCCCTCGGCCACGCTGCGGATGAACGCGCCGGAAAAGCAGTCGGCCTGTTGCTCTTTGACGATGGTCGGGGTTTTGCGGCCCACGGTCTTGGCCATCTCCTGGATGGCGTGCCCGTATTCGTGGGCCAGCACCATCACCACCGACATCTTCCCGAATTCGTCGGCCACCGCGGGCAGCAGCACGCCCCGATCCCAGCCGATCGAACCGTCCAGTCGGCAATAGGCGGCATTCACGAGCCGGTAGCTGGACTCCCCGCAGAACTGCCCGGCCTGCGAGCGCGGCGTCTTGGCGCTCCAGGAGATGAACTTGTCGACCGGTGCGAACGTGCCGCCGAACTCCTTGGGGAACTCGGCCTGCCAATAGGTCTGGATATCGTCGATGGCATTGAGCACCAGATGGTCGATCGCCCCGTTATCCGAATTCTGCGCCGCCAGCGCCGCATCCGGGACGCCCGCCCGCGGACCGTTGGGGCCGCTCGTGGTGGGCAGTCCGGCCACCTTGAACGGGTCGTCGTAGATGGAAACCGCGTGACCGTGAACAGTTCGTGTACATCCGGACAAGAGTGAGACCGCGACGACCAGGACTCCGGCCGCCACCAGCAGGCGGCGAATCCCCCCGGACCGGCGCATGCGCACCGCCTCCCCCTGGCGTCTCGCCACGTCCACTCCCTCGCAGGCCGACCGGTTCCTTGTCCCGGTATCGGGCGGGCGTACGCAAAGCGCAACGCCGGACCCCGGGAGCTTCGCTTATTATCCAGCCATGTCTTCACCGGGGGCGCAGCAGATCACCGTGCGTCATGATGGAACCGATCGGGTCTTCGACGCGACCCAGCAGATCACCATGGGCCGGGCGCCGGAGGTGACGCTGTTCGTCGACAGCCCGCTGGTCTCCCGGGTGCACGCGACCCTGAGCTACGAGGCCGGGTCGTGGATGCTCACCGACAACGGCAGCACCAACGGCGTTTTCGTGGACGCGCGACGGCTGAGCACGCCGCTGGTCATCAACCGGCCCACCCAGGTGCGGCTCGGCGATGCCATCAGCGGGCCGCTGCTGCACCTGCTGCCGCAGGTGGGGCAGGGCGGGCAGCCGCCGCGGCAGGGGCTCACGCCGCCGCAGAATCGGCCGCCGTCGCGGCCGCAGCCGCAGGTGGGGCCCGCGCCGGGGCAGCCGCAGTTCGGGCAGCCGCAGCCGCAGTACGGGCAGCGGCCGCCGGTGAATCAGCAGGCGGCCCGGCCCAATCCGCAGCCGGGCTGGCCGCAGCCGAACGTCGCCCAGGCCAATCCGCACGCTGCGCAAGCCAATCCGCACGCGGCGCAGGCCAATCCGAACGTGGCACAGCGGCCGCCGGTGAACCGCCCGGCCTCCGGGCCGCAGCATCAGCAGGTGGCCCCGCAGACCAACCTCGGGCAGCGGCAGCCGAATCCCGTGCAGCAGCGGCAGTCTCCGCCGGTCGGCACCCCGCCGACCCCGAATGTGGCGCGCCCGCCGGTGAATACGCCGCCGCCCATGGACCCGATCAACATGACCACCAAGGCGGACACCTCGGCGCTGCCGCCGATCCGGGCCCGCGCCTCCACCGCGGCCATCGCGCGCGCCGACCGGATTCCGCGCAACGGCCTGCACATCGGCCGTACCAGCGACAACGAGATCGTGGTCAACGATCCGATGGCTTCGCGCCGGCACGCGCGCCTGGTGCCGGACCGCGAGGGTCTGGCCATCGAGGACCTCAACTCGGCCAACGGCACCTTCGTCAACGGCCGCCGCGAACAGCGGGCGCTGCTGCGCGAACGCGACATCGTCACCATCGGTAACGTCGACTTCGTCGTGCAGGAAGGCACGCTGGTGCACCGCCAGCGGCCGGTCGCCGAACAGGGCCTGCACGTGCACGGCGTCGGCTTCACCGTCGAGGGCAACAAGCAGCTGCTCATCGACGTGAACATGCAGGCCGGGCGCGGTTCGCTGACCGCGCTCATCGGGCCCTCGGGCGCGGGCAAGTCGACGCTGTCGAAACTCATTGCGGGAACCACGCTTCCGTCCGCGGGCGTGGTCACCTTCGAGGGCCGCAACCTGCACGCCGAATACGAGGCGCTGCGCTCCCGCATCGGCATGGTGCCGCAGGACGATGTGCTGCACCGTCAGCTCACCGTCAAACAGGCGCTCAACTTCGCCGCCCAGCTGCGCCTGCCCCCGGACACCAGCAAGGCCGACCGCCAGCAGGTGATCGCCGATGTGCTGAAGGAACTTTCGCTGACCCAGCACGCCGACACCCGCGTGGACCGGCTCTCCGGCGGTCAGCGCAAGCGCGCCTCGGTGGCCATGGAGCTGCTCACCGGCCCCTCGCTGCTGATCCTCGACGAGCCCACCTCCGGCCTGGATCCGGCGCTGGACCGCCAGGTCATGACCATGCTGCGGGAACTGGCCGACGCCGGGCGCACCGTCATCGTGGTCACCCACTCGGTGGCCTGCCTGGACATGTGCGATCAGGTGCTGCTGCTCGCGCCCGGCGGCAAGACCGCGTTCTGCGGGCATCCGGGCACCGTCGGGAGCACCATGGGAACCACCGACTGGGCCGAGATCTTCGGCCGGGTCGCCGCGGATCCCGATCGCGCCTTCGCGAATTTCCGCTCCCGCCAAGCCTTCGCGGAACCGCCCGCGCCGGTGAAACCGGTGGAGCGGGCGAAGGCGCCGAAATCCAGTCCGATCAAACAGTTCTCGACGCTGTCGCGACGGCAGCTGCGGCTCATCTTCGCCGACCGCGGGTATCTCGCGTTCCTGGGCATCCTGCCGTTCGTGCTCGGCGGATTGTCGCTGGTCGTGCAGGGCAAGAGCGGATTCGAATCGGTCGGCTTCGTGCAGGCACCCGACGGCAGCTTCGTGCGCGCCAACAACGGTGAGGCCCAACAGCTGCTGGTGGTGCTCATTCTCGGCGCCTGCTTCATGGGCGCCACGCTCACCGTGCGTGACCTGGTCGGCGAGCGCGCCATCTACTACCGCGAGCGCGCGGTCGGATTGCGTTCCGGCGCGTACCTGATGTCGAAGGTGGTCATCTTCAGCCTGGCGGCGCTGCTGCAGTCGGCGGTCATGATCGGCATCGTGCTGGCGGTGAAGAAGCCGCCGAGCAAGGGGTCGGTGATTCCCGTCGGGCCCGTGGAGCTCTATCTCGATGTCGCGCTGACCGCGGTGTCCTGCGTGGTGCTCGGCCTGGCGCTGTCCTCGCTGGCCAAGTCCAACGAGCAGGTGATGCCGCTGCTGGTGGTGGTCATCATGGCGCAGCTGGTGATGGCGGGCGGCATGATCCCGGTGACGGGTCGCGTTGTGCTGGATCAGGTTTCCTGGCTGTTCCCGTCCCGATGGGGTTACTCGGCGGGCGCCTCCACGGTGAATCTGCCCGAGCTGTCGGCCTCCTCGGCGGCCCAGAACGACCACTTCTGGAAGCACACGGTCGGCGCCTGGGCCCTGGACGTGTCCGTGCTCGCCGTGATCGCGGTGCTGCTCGCACTGTTCACCTGGTCGCGTCTGCGCCTGAAGAAGTCGGCGGCGTGATCGGGGATTCACGCAGGCGGGGGTGCGAAGTGTGGAATCGGTCGCGCGCGCGGCGGAGCGAGCAGGCAGACTGATGACTGTGACGGCTCGAGTTGGCGCAGTGCATCTCGGCTGGGACGTGGTGTCGGCGGCCGCCGGAGGCGGCGGTTCGCCCATCCGCCCGGTCCAGGTCGAAGGCACATACACACCGCCCGCGTACCTGCTGGCGGATTCGTCCGGGCGGCTGCACACCGCCGGGGTGGACCGGCGTCCCGACGTCGGCATCGCCATCTCCGATGTGCGCGACATCATCGGGCACCCGCAGATCGTGGTGGCCGGGGCGACCTGGCCGGCGGAACTGGTGTTCCGGGCGCGCATGCACAATCCGATCTCCGCGATCGTCGAACACCTCGGCGCCCAGCCCGATGTGCTGGCATTGCCGTATCCCGACGAATGGCCGGACCCCAAGGTCGACGAATTCGTGCGCCTGGTCGAGCAACTCGGCGTCGCCGCCGAACCGCTGCCCGAATCGGTGGCGCTGTCGGGCTATGTGCGCGCCCTCGGCCTGGTGCGCGGGCCCGGCCGCGGTGCGGCGGTGGGCGCGGTCGGCGTCTACTCCGACGGCCGCGAATGCCTGGTGGTCGCCGTCCACGGCGATGACGAGGAGCCCACCGAATCGGTGAGCGTCGCCATCACCGCCGAGGCGCTGCACGAGGCCCGCGCCGCCGACAATGTGGTGATCGAGGTGATGGCCGCCGCCCGCGCCATCAATGCCGACACCTCGACGGTGCTGCTCACCGGCAATGTCTGCTTCAACGACGCACTGCGCCTGGCCTTCCAGAACCATCTCGGCCACCGCTTCCAGGTCGCGGACCATCCGATGCACGCGCTGGTCCTGGGCGCGACGCATCTGCTGGTCGCCGATAGCGAGGGCGATCCGGCCTACGACCGTCCCGCACCGCAGCCCGCGGCCCGGGGTGCGGCCGCCGCACCCCAGCGGCCCGTGCAGACACCGGCCGCGGAGGCGAGGCCCGTCGAACAGGGCCCGCGGCACATGGATTCACCGGCCGCCGCCGAAAGAGCGGCGCAGCGACCGGTTTCGGCGCAGACCGGCGGACCTGCCACGGGCGCGCAGCCGGTGGTGGACCCGGCCGCCGCCGAAGGGTTGACGCGGCGAATCTCCGCCCAGGAGGTCGCATCTCAGGGCGGCGCGTGCGCGAACACCGGCCCGGGCGGGGTGACCCAGCACATGACGGCCGAGGAGGTCGCGCGGCTGGCCAAGCAGGCGGGCATCTCCGGTACCGCGCAGGCGGGCATCTTCGCGCACGGGCGGCACGAGGCTCCGGACGCCGGGCAGCAGGCCGGTGGTGAAGCGGGGCAAGGCGTTTCGAGCCAGGGCGGCGCGCGGGAGAGCGGTGCGGACGCGGCGGACAGCGGTCAGCAGGCCGCGGGTCGCGGGCCGCTGCCGGCCGGGCTGGAAGGCGTCGGGGGCCGTTTCATGCGGCCGCCGGGGTCGCCCGCCGATGATCAGATGACGGCGATCGTGGGTCGTGACCAGGTCGGCGGCGGTCCGCAGGGGCCGCAAGGCGCCGGTCAGCCGCAGGGTCCCGGCCAGCCGGGCTCGCCCGCCGGGCCGGGTGCCGCAGGCGCGCAACAGGGTTCGGGCGCGGGGCAGTACGGTCCCGGCTACGGGCAGCAAGGCGGTCAGCCCGGTGGCGGCTACGGTCAGCCGGGCCAGCCCGGCTACGGCCAGCCCGGTGGTCAACCGCAGGGCGGTGGCCAGCAAGGCTACGGGCAGGGCGGCGCATACGGGACGGGCGGTTCGTACGGTCAATCCGGGCCGGGCACCGGCGCTCCCGGCTATCAGTCCGGACAGGGCTACCCTCCGGCGAATGTTCCGGGTGCCGGTGGGCAGTACGGCCAGGGCGGGGGATACGGCTCAGCGCCCGGTTACGGGCAGCAGGGCGGCTACGGCCAGGGCGGTTACGGCGGTCAGGGTGCGCCCGGCGGCTATGGGCCCGAGGGGGATACGTCCGGTTCGGGTCGCGGGAGTTTTGCTGGATCCGGCGGAAACGCTCCTGGTCAGCCCGGCGCGATGTACGGTGGGTCGATGTCCCAGGGGGCGCGTCAGCAGCATCCGCAATCGTCGGAAGATGCCGCAGGGCAGTCGGATTCGGAATCCGGGTCGGACGCCGAGCGCAAGCAGCGCAAGGGCAAGCTCTGGGGCAAGATGAAGAAGCCGTTCGGCGCGCCCATCATCGTCGGCGCGGCCACGCTGTCGATGCTGGGCATGCACTCCGACGAGCAGGCGCGCAGCACCACTACGCCGGTGCCCGACACCGTGATTCAGGTCGGGCCGAACGCCGTGCGGCCGGTCGATCAGTCCTGCGCGGTGACCCCGCTGGTGTCCGGTGTCCCGCACGCGGGCATCGCCACCGTCGACAATCCGCGCAACCTGGACTGCCTACGCTTCGGCATCGACACGCTCCGCTACACGGTTCCCGGCCCCGCGCGCGGCGTGGATCCCGGCCCGCCCCTGCACATCTGACTCGAGGTCGCGGCGCAGCCAGTTCGCCGTGACCAGCAGCTCGACCCGGGAGACCCGGGGCGCGGGTCCGGTGTGCCCGGTCAGCGCCCAGGCGCGCTCGATGGTGAGCCGCAGCAGTCGCCGGGCCGCGTAGAACAGCAGTGCGGCCAGGGGCAGTTCGCCGATCAGCGCCGAGAGCACCGCGAACCACAGGTCGGGGGTGTTCCAGTCGAGCACGATGTCGAACCAGGCGTCGCAGATGAGCAGCGTGCCGGTGATCATCGCCCAGGGGATGAAGACCTGCCGTCGCCGCCAAGCGGTCCACGCGGTCATGCCGATCGCCGCGGCCAGCGCGAAGTCGAAGCCCACCCAGGCGATGTCCCACTGATCCACCTGGCGTGAGGACGGCAGGCTGACCGACAGATACACGATCCAAGGGACGAGGAAGACCAGGCTGCCGGTCACCGCCGCCAGCAGAATGCGGCGCATGGCCTTCGCTCGCGGGTGATATGAGGGAATGGTGATCGCCACGGCTGCCTCCTTCGCCTCTAATACAATGCCCGTAGCGGAGGAGCTGATTCCGTTTGCGGGGTGATGTGACTCACTCGTGATGAGGGTGCTCGTCGGCCGGTGGGGACCGGATTCGAGGTCTGCCTATCGGCGCTGGTATCGTGCTTCGTTGGCGTGTGGTCCGTCCGGGAAACCGGGTGGCGCACGAGCCCCGGGTCTCCACCGGCCGCCGGGAATCAGCTCGACCACGCGCTTGTGCTGGCAAAACCTACGACAGACAGGGATGCACTGTGCCTACGTACAGCCCCAAGGGCGGTGACGTGACCCGCAAGTGGTACGTCATCGACGCCACTGACGTAGTGCTCGGCCGTCTTTCCGTGCAGGCTGCGAACCTGCTGCGCGGCAAGACCAAGCCGACCTACGCGCCGAACGTCGATGGTGGCGATTTCGTCATCATCATCAACGCCGACAAGGTCGCCGTCTCGGGCAACAAGCGCGATGACAAGGTGCTCTACACCCACTCCGGTCACCCGGGTGGTCTGAAGGGCCGTACCGTGGGCCAGATCCTGGACACCCGCCCCGACCGTCTGGTCGAGCGTGCCGTCAAGGGCATGATCCCGAAGAACAAGCTGGGCAACCAGATCATTCGCAAGCTGAAGGTCTACGCGGGCCCGAACCACCCGCACGCCGCCCAGCAGCCCATCCCCTTCGAGATCAAGCAGGTGGCCCAGTGACCGCTCCCGAAGAATTCAACGACGACTACGTCGTGGAAGACACCGCTGTGGAGGTCGTCGAGGAGGGTGACGGTTACGAGGCCGAGGCCGAGTACACCGAGACCTTCGTCGCGCCGGTCGTCATCGACCGTCCGGTGCAGACCGTCGGCCGCCGCAAGGAGGCCGTGGTCCGCGTGCGCCTGGTGCCGGGTTCCGGCAACTTCGTGCTGAACGGCCGCACCATCGAGGATTACTTCCCGAACAAGGTGCACCAGCAGCTGGTGAAGTCGCCGCTCGTCACCGTCGAGCGCACCGAGACCTTCGACATCCACGCTCGCCTGGTCGGCGGCGGCCCGTCCGGTCAGGCCGGCGCGCTGCGTCTCGCCATCGCGCGTGCGCTGATCGAGGTCACCCCGGAGGACCGCCCCGCCCTCAAGCGTGCCGGCTTCCTGACCCGTGACCCGCGTGCCACCGAGCGTAAGAAGTACGGCCTCAAGAAGGCCCGCAAGGCGCCTCAGTACTCGAAGCGCTGATATTGCGCCGTACGGCTCTACCGTGCCCGGCCTCTTCGGAGGCTGGGCACGGTACCGTCAGTACGGCAACCTGTACGAGAGCAGGCTCCCCGCAACGGTTTTCGAACCGGTTGGGCGCCTGCTCTCGTGCTGTATCGACCGCAATCCGGCAGGGGTGTTGAGGTAATGGGACGTTTGTTCGGCACCGATGGTGTCCGTGGGCTCGCCAATGAGTCGCTGAGCCCCGAACTGGCGCTGCAGGTTTCGGCCGCGGCCGCGCAGGTCTTGAGCCGGGGGAAGAAGCGCGCGCTCGCCGTCGTCGGCCGCGATCCCCGCGCCAGCGGCGAGATGCTCGAGGCCGCCGTGACCGCGGGCCTGACCTCCGCGGGCGTGGACGTGCTTTCGGTCGGGGTGCTGCCGACGCCCGCCGTCGCGTATCTGACCGGCGTGTACGACGCCTGCCTGGGCGTCATGATCTCCGCCTCGCACAATCCCATGCCGGACAATGGCATCAAGATCTTCGCCGCGGGCGGGCACAAGCTGGACGACGCCGTCGAGGACCGCATCGAGGCGCTGGTCGCCGTGGGCGGCTTCGCGCGGCCCACCGGCGCGGCCATCGGCCGGGTGCTGGGCCGGCCCGGGCTGGGCGGGCACGTGTTCGACGTGCACGACCAGTACAGCCTGGAGGGCACCCACGAGCGGTACGTCGAGCACCTGGTGCAGGCCACCGGACGCGATCTGCGCGGGCTCACCGTGGTCGTCGACTGCGCGCACGGCGCGGCCTCGGAGGTCGGGCCCGCCGCCTATCGCGAGGCGGGCGCGACGGTCATCGCCATCAATGCCGAGCCCGACGGGCTGAACATCAACGACGGTTGCGGATCGACGCATCTGGACAAGGTGCGGGACGCCGTGCTCGAGCACGGTGCGGACCTCGGCCTCGCCCACGACGGCGACGCCGACCGCTGCCTGGCCGTGGACGCCACCGGCGCGGTCGTCGACGGCGACGCCATCATGGCCGTGCTGGCGATCGCCATGCGCGACTCCGGCGAGCTCGCGCAGAACACCCTCGTCGCCACCGTCATGAGCAACCTCGGCCTGCACATCGCCATGCGCGAGGCCGGAATCGCCGTGCGCACCACCGCCGTCGGCGACCGCTACGTGCTCGAGGATCTGCGCAATGGCGGGTACACGCTGGGCGGCGAGCAGTCCGGGCACGTGGTCTTCCCCAAGTTCGGCACCACCGGCGACGGCGTGCTGACCGGGTTGAAGCTGATGGCGCGAATGGCCGAAACCGGCAGCAGCCTGGCGGAATTGGCGGGCATCGTGCGGACCGTGCCGCAGATCCTGATCAATGTCCCGGTCTCGGACAAGGCGGCCGTGGCGGCCGCTCCGTCGGTGCTGGAGGCCGTCGCGGACGCCGAGCGCCTGCTGGGCGACACCGGCCGGATCCTGTTGCGCCCCAGTGGAACCGAGCAGCTGGTCAGGGTCATGGTGGAGGCCACCGATCCGGCTCAGGCCGAGCTGCTCGCCGACAATCTGGCCAAGCTGGTCGCGGCCGTTTAGGCGTTGAGGCGGACGATCGCGTTCTCGAGCGTGGCGTCCTGCTTGCAATAGGCGAAGCGCACCAGGGTGTTCCAGTCGGTGCGGTGGGAGAGGGCGGCGACGGGAATCGCCGCCACGCCCAGGCGGGCCGGTAGGTCGCGGCAGAAGGCGGTGCCGTCAGTGCCGACATCGGCGCACACGAAATAGCCGCCCGCGCTGCGCTTCACGTCGAAACCAAGGTCGCGCAGCGCGTTCGACAGCAGATGGTATTTGCGTCGCAGCGCCTCGCGATTGGCTGCGGCCCACTCCTGTTCGTGCTCGAGCGCGTACGCGATGGCGGGCTGGAATGGGGACGGGGGAACGAAGGTCAGATACAGCTTCGCCGCGCGCACCGCGTGAATCAACGGCGCGGGGCCCAGGGCCCAGCCGAGGCGCCAGCCGGTGACATTGAAGGTCTTGGCGGGGCCGGACACCACGATCGTGCGGTCCCGCATGCCCGGCAGGGACGCGATCGAGACGTGCGGGACGTCGTCGAAGACGAGATGTTCGTAGACCTCGTCGGAGATCACGAGAAAGTCGTGCTCACAAGCCAATTCGGCGATGGTGCGCAGTGCCTCGGCGGTCAGCAGTGAGCCGGTCGGGTTGTGCGGGGAGTTCAGCAGCAGCAGGCGGGTGCGCGGGGTGATCGCGGCGCGGAGCTCGTCGAGGTCGAGGGTGAAGCCGTCGCCGTCGGGGATCATGGCAACCGTGCGCGGGGTGGCGCCCGCCAGGGCGACCGCGGCCGGGTAGGAGTCGTAGTACGGCTCGATGAGGATCACCTCGCCGCCCGGTTCCACCAGTCCGAGCAGTGCGGCGGTCAGTGCCTCGGTGGCACCGGCGGTGACCACGACTTCGGTTGCCGCGTTGTACTGTTCGCCCAGGTGCCGGGCGCGCTCGGCCACGATCGCAGCGCGCAGTTCCGGCTGGCCCTGTGGCGAGGTGTAGTGGTTGACGCCGGTGGCGATGGCCTCGCGGGCGCGGTCCAGCATGCCCCGCGGGCCCTCGTAGTCCGGGAAGCCCTGGCCGAGGTCGATCGCGCCGTGCGTCACCGCCAGCTGGGAGATCTCACCGAAAACCGAAGAGCTGTAGGGACGCAGGCGCTGGACGAGCATGGGGCTAAAGGGTCTCCGTGAGCTGGCCGTCGGTGATGTGCCAGCGGCGGGTGGCCCGCACATTGTCGAGCATGCGGCGGTCGTGTGTCACCAAAAGTACTGTGCCCTCGAAGGATTCGACCGCCTCCTCCAATTGCTCGATGGCCGGGAGGTCCAGGTGGTTGGTCGGTTCGTCGAGGACGAGCAGGTTGACGCCGCGGGCCTGCAGCAGCGCCAGCGCCGCGCGGGTGCGCTCGCCGGGGGAGAGGGTGTCGTTGGGGCGCATGACATGCGGGCCGCGCAGGCCGAACTTCGCCAGCAGGGTGCGGACGTCGGATTCGTTCCAGTCGGGGACCTCGGCGCTGAAGGTGTCGGCGAGGGAGGCGTTGCCGCGGAACAGGCCGCGGGCCTGGTCGACCTCGCCGATGGCGACGCCCGAGCCGAGGGCCGCGGATCCGCTGTCCGGCTTCGTCTTTCCGAGCAGCAGGGAGAGCAGGGTGGATTTGCCCGCGCCGTTCGCGCCGGTCAGCACGATGCGATCGCCCCAATCCACCTGCACCGTCACCGGTCCCAGGGTGAAGTCGCCGCGGGTGACCGTCGCACCGGACAGGGTCGCCACCACCGAGCCGCTGCGGGGCGCGGCGGCAATGGACATGCGCAGTTCCCACTCCTTGCGCGGTTCCTCGACCACGTCCAGGCGTTCGATGCGCTTGAGCGTCTGCTTGACCTTCGACGCCTGCTTCTCGGTGGATTCGGCGCGGGCCTTGCGGCCCATCTTGTCGGAGTCCGCCTTCGACTTGCGGCGGGCATTGCGGACACCGTGTTCCATCCAGTTGCGCTGCATGTTCGCGCGCGCTTCCAGACCGGCCTTGGTGTCGGCGAACTCGTCGTAGGCCTCGCGGGCGTGGCGGCGCGCGATGGCGCGCTCCTCCAGATAGGACTCGTAGCCGCCGTCGTAGACGCCGACCTGCTGCTGGGCCAGATCCAGTTCGACAATGCGATTCACTGTGCGCGCCAGGAACTCCCGGTCGTGGCTGATCACCATGAGCGGCTCGCGGACGCCGGTCACGAACTGCTCCAGTCGGGCCAGGCCGTCCAGGTCCAGATCGTTGGTGGGCTCGTCGAGCAGCAGGATGTCGAAGCGGGACAACAGGACCGAGGCCAGACCGGCGCGGGCGGCCTGGCCGCCGGACAGCACGGTCATGAGGGTGTCCAGGCCGTGCGGGAGGCTCTCGGCCAGGCCCAGATCGGCGGCCACCTCCTCGGCGCGCTGCTCCAGATCCGCGCCGCCGAGGGCGAGCCAGCGTTCCAGGGCGGGGGAGTACTCGTCCTCGCCGCCGTCGGCCAGGCGTTCGGCGGCGGCGTCCATGGCGTGCTGGGCGGCGGCCACACCGGTTCGGCGGCGCAGGAATTCGACGACGGTCTCGCCGGGCATGCGCTCGGGCTCCTGGGCCAGGTAGCCGACGGTGGCGTCGGGCGGGCTCAGCACGATCTCGCCCTCGGGGGCGTCGCCGTCGGCGAGCATGCGCAGCAGGGTGGACTTGCCGGCCCCGTTCACGCCGACCAGTCCGATCACGTCGCCGGGGGCGAGGATCAGGTCCAGGTCGGAGAACAGGATCCGCTCACCGTGTCCGGCGGCCAGGCCGCGCGCATGCAGAGTGGTGCTCACCAGGGCGATTCTGCCGTGCTCAGGGTGCCACCCTGATTCCGGGCCTCCCGAAAGTCAGGGTCGGAATGGGGCGGAGGACCGATGTGCCAGGTGATCGAACTCGGCACAGTGGAGCCATGACAACACAGTTCCCCACCACGACCCCGCCCCAGAGCCACAAGCGCCTGACCCGCTCCAGCACCGATTCGTGGATCGGCGGCGTGTGCGGCGGCCTGGCCGAATACCTCGGCTGGAACGCCAACCTGGTTCGCATCCTCTTCGTGGCGTCCTGCCTGCTGCCCGGGCCGCAGTTCCTGCTCTACATCGCGCTGTGGATCATCATTCCCAAGAAGTGAGTTATCCCCAGGGCACGAGTTATCCACATTCGGTATCGAAGATGCTGCGAGGGGTTTCCGCCAGTGACAGGATGAGTGCCACGTCACTGCGGAGGAGCGCACATGGTCACATCGGGTGATCTGCCCGGGCTGGATCTGCCTGGTTTCGACGCGCATTCGGAACTGGGTGAAATGGGGGCGGTGGAGTTACCGCACCCCACGCAGGATCTGGACGGCGACGGGCTACTCGATAGCGTGACCACCACGTCCGACCATGCCATGCAGGTGTGGACGGATCTGGATCACGACGGGCTGGCCGATCATGTGACCGTGGTGGACGGCGGTGGGGATTACACCGCGTGGGAGTTCCACCACCATCCCGATGGCACCACCGAATGGGTGCGGTCGGACCAAGGACGCCTCGGCGGTAAATAGCTCGGCGGCAAACAGCCGGGGCGGCGGGGGTTTTCACGGCACTCGAGGGGGATCGATGGGTGAATCCGGCGATTTCGGCGTGCGCATTTCGGCCCTGCACGCCGCGGCCACCACCATGCGCGACAACGCGGCTGCCCTGCACGGGCATTCGCGCACGGTGGGCGAGCATGCCTTCGGCATGGGCCATGACCAGGCCGGACGCGATTACGCGAGCCAGGGCGCCGCCATCCACCAGGGCTTCGAACGCGTCGCCGCCTGCCTGCGCTGCTGGGCGGCCGCCGCGACCGCCACCGCCGACGTATTCGACCGCGCCGCCGCCGAATACGCCCGCCTCGACCGCGCCCGAGCCGCCGCCCTGAACGAGGCGGGCCGATGACCTTCGACCCCACCGGCAAGGGCGTCGACCAGATCCTCGACTACGGCGCGCCCGGCCTCCAGTACTGGGAACACTTCCTGCCCCTCTACACCAAGGCCTTCGGCGCACCCCACCTCACCCTCACCGACCTGTACGCCCGCTACGACGAACAGCGCGGCGCGAACCTCGCCGAATTCGCCACGGCCCGAACCGAACTCGACAAGGCCCTCACCGAAGCCGAATCCCGCTGGACCGCCCACCAGGCCCTGACCCAATCCCTCCCCACCGCCTGGACCGGCGCCACCGGCACCGAGGCCCTCGCCCTCATGAATTCCCAACTCCGCCAAGCTCGCGAGGACCTCGACACGGCCCACACGGCTTCCTCCGCAATCGCCGCCGCCCTCGAACCCCTCCACCAAGCGGTCCTCGCCAAGGCCGAAGTCACCCTCGCCCTCCTCGAACCCACCGCCGACGGCGCCGGCCGCCTGTCCATCGACGGCAAATCCCCCGAAGATATCGACGATCTCGTCTCGGACGGCACCGACCCCTGGCTGACCACCACCTTCCGCCCCGACGTAGACCGCAAACTCACCACCTTCACCGCCGCCTGCACCACCACCGCCCAAACCTTCGAATCCCACTACCGCGAAATCCTCACCGCCTTCGCCCAGGTAATAGACCACCCCTACCC
>NZ_BAAFGR010000113.1:0-27100 GCF_041154655.1 Nocardia sp. JMUB6875 | reverse complement strand
CGCCGAATACTTCACCACCGTGGCCGAAGCCGCAGAACCCTTGCTGCGCACCCGAACCCAACTAGACCACCTGTCCCACCTTGCCGCCGACCACGACAACCTCCAGTCCGCCCTGCGCTGGTCCGCCACCACCGACCCAACTCTCGCCGCCCGCCTCATCGCCGCCCAATCCTGGTACTGGTGGCTCACCGGCCGCCCCGGCGAAGCCCCGGACCTCGCCAACCGCATCCTGCCCGAACTGAATTCGGCGATCGATGCGGAGCAATTCGCGCTGTGCGTGGCGGTCGCGGCCCGGGGGCGGAGTGATCTCACGGCGGAGCTGGAGCGGGCCGCGGCGGGTATCGCGAAGCTGGATCGGCCGCTGAGGCAGCCGTATGTGGTGCTGTTGCTCGCGGTCGCGGGGGTCATGGTGCCCGGTGATCCCGAGGAACTGCGGCGACTGTTCGATGCGGATGATTGGGCGCGGGCGTTCGTGCGGCTGGGGGATGGGCTCGGGCTGTTCATGTCCGGGCACGTCGATGAATCCGAGCCGGAATTCGCCGCTGCGCTGGCGGGTTTTCGGGAGATCGGGGATCGGTGGGCGATCGCGGCGAGTTTGGACAAGCTGGCGGCGGTGGCCGAGCGACACGGTGATCAGGCGGCCTCGCTGGCGTTGATCGAGGAGGCGATCGCGGTCAATACCGAGCTGGGGTGGGTGGCCGATACCGCGGATCTGCTTGCCCGGCGGGGTGATATCCGCCTTGGCGGGGGTGCGGGTCGCGATGTGGCGGCGGCCCGGGCGGATTATCAGCGTGCCGCCGAGCTTGCGCGCACGCACGGTGCGATCGACATGTACGCGAATGCGCTGCGCGGACTGGGGGATGTCGCGCGCGATGAGGATCCCGCGCAGGCGCGGGGCCATTACCTGGAGGTGCTGGAGATTCCGGCCGGTGGTTCGCCGACCCTCCTCGAAGCACATGAACGCGCGCAACGGGGTTTGGCTTTGCTGGATGGTTCATAGCGGCAGGTCAGAAGCTTGGTGAGGGGTGGTGAGGCGACGGTGAGGGTTTGGTGAGCACCTCCGCCGAAGCTTTGCTCATGACAAACGCACAGCAGTTCGCCAACAAGACCATCCTGATCTCCGGGGCCAGCGTTGCCGGTCCGGCGCTCGCCTTCTGGCTGCGGGAGTACGGGTTCACCGTCACCGTCGTGGAGCAGGCGCCGACGCTGCGGGAGGGCGGGTACAAGGTCGACCTTCGGGGAGTCGCGATGGAGGTCATCGAGCGGATGGGGCTCTCCGAGGAGATCCGTAAGGCTTCGACCGATATGCGCGGCGGATCGTGGGTGGACGAGGACGGGAAGGCACTCGCCACTCTCGGGCCGGATCTGATCGGGATGCGGTCGCCCGGCGACGATGAGGTGCTGCGGGGCGATCTGGCGCGGATTCTGTTCGATGCCAGCAAGAATGGGGTGGAGTACAGGTTCGGTGATTCGATCACCGAGCTGGTGGAGCACGCCGACGGGGTCGAGGTGCATTTCCGGAACTCCGCACCGCGGGTGTTCGATCTGGTGATCGGGGCGGACGGGATGCATTCCACGGTGCGCCGCAGCGTCTTCGGGCCGGAGGAGCAGTTCGCGAAGCACACCGGGATGGCCGCCTGCGTCATCTCCGTCCCCAACTACCTGGACCTCGACCACTGGGAGCTGCTGCACGCCAAGCCCGGCAAGGTCGTGCAGGTGTACAGCACCCAGCGCTCGACGGCCAAGGCGCAGTTCATCTTTCCCGCCCCGGAGCAGCTGCCCGACCGCCGCGATATCGCCGCCCAGCAGCGCCTGGTGGCCGAGACCTTCGCCGACGGCGGCTGGGAGGTGGCGAATCTCCTCCAAGCCATGCCGAACTCGCCGGACTTCTACTTCGACACCGTGAGCCAGATCCACCTGGAGCGCTGGTCCGCCGGCCGCGTCGCACTGGTCGGCGACGCCGCCTACTGCCCGTCCCCGCTGTCCGGCCAGGGCACCAGCATGGCGCTGGTCGGCGCGTACGTCCTCGCCGGTGAACTGCGCGCCGCCGCGGGTGATCACCGCGTCGCCTTCGACGCCTACCAGGACCGCATGGCCGAATTCGTCTCGGAGAACCTGACCCTGGGCTGGAACAACGCCACCCAGATGGTCGCCGCCGACGCCAAGGCGCTGCGCCTGCAGATGACCATGATGCGCATGCTGCGCTGGATGCCGTGGAAGGGTCTGGCCCTGCGCCCGATCATCAAGCCGATCGAGAAGGCCGCCAACGCCATTCGCCTGCGCACCTACTGAACCGCGGCCTCGCCGCACCCCTGACGATTCGTAAAGCGCCGGAGGATTTTTCGAGCCGACCGTAAGCAAAGTGACCTGAGTCACATTGCCGATCACGGTCGGTAACTCCGTTTCATATCCAGGCAACAATCCGGCCCGCACAATTCCTCGCAGGTCACGCGACCATGATCTGAGGAGCTTCACAATGGAACCGACCACACCGGCAGTACTAACCGGGGAATCCAGCCCAGCCGAACCGGGAGTATCGCGGCTCAAACCCAATGTGGTGGGTCTGCTCGGCGTGGTATTCATGGCCGTCGCGACGGCGGCGCCCATTACCGCCATGACCGGCAATGTCCCGTTCATGATGTCGGCGGGCAGCGGAATCGGCACGCCCGCGGCGTTCTTGATCGCCATGGTGGTCCTGGCCGTCTTCACGGTGGGCTTCACCACCATGGCCAAGCACATCACCGCCACCGGCGCCTTCTACGGCTTCATCTCCTTCGGCCTGGGCCGCACCACCGGACTGGCGGCCGGCCTGCTCGCCGCCTTCGCCTACGTGGTGTTCGAGCCGTCGCTGATCGGCATCTTCTCCAGCTTCGCCCACAACACGGTGCACGATCAGCTCGGAAAAGACGTGCCCTGGTGGGTTTTCGCGATTCTCATGCTGGTGATCAACACGGTCGGCACCTGGTTCGGCGTCGCGCTGGCCGAACGGCTGCTGGTGGTGCTGCTGGCCACCGAGGTGACGGTGCTGTTCATCATGGCCGTCTCGGTGCTGTTCCACGGCGGCGGCCCGGAGGGCATCTCGCTGGCGCCGATCAACCCGGTCAACGCCTTCCACGGTCCCTCGGCCGGCCTGGGCCTGTTCTTCGCGTTCTGGTCGTGGGTCGGTTTCGAATCGACCGCCATGTACGGCGAGGAATCCAAGGATCCGAAGCGAATCATCCCGCGCGCCACCATGATCGCGGTGCTGGGCGTCGGTGTGTTCTATTTGTTCGTGTCGTGGATGGCGATCTCCGGCAGCGGCGGGGACCAGGCCCTGGAGCTGGCCGGTTCCGACAATCCGATGAACGTCTTCTTCGGCCCCACCGAACGCTACGTCGGGCACTGGGCGGTCGACGCCATGCAGTGGCTCATGGTGAGCGGTTCGCTGGCCTGCGGCATGGCCTTCCACAACTGCGCGGCCCGCTACCTGTTCGCCCTCGGCCGCGAGGGTGTCGTCCCGGCGCTGCAGCGCACCATCGGCTCCTCACATCCCCGGCACGGTTCGCCGCATATCGCGGGCGTGGTGCAGACCGTCATCGCGGCGACGCTGGTGCTGGCCTTCGGGCTCGCGGGCAAGGACCCCTACGCCGGTCTGTACACGCTGCTCGCGGTGCTGGGCACCATGGCGATCCTGATCGTGCAGGCCACCTGCTCGTTCGCGGTGATCGCGTACTTCCGCAACAATCACCCCGAAACCCGGCACTGGTTCCGGACATTGGTGGCCCCGCTGCTCGGCGGTGTGGCCATGATCGGCGTGGTGCTGCTGCTCGTCCTCAATATGGATACCGCGGCGGGTGCGGAAGCGGGATCGATGGTCCTGAAGGCGACGCCGTACCTGGTCGCCGCCGTGGCCCTCTTCGGCATCGGCTACGCCCTGTACCTCAAGCGCACCGACCCGTCGCGCTACGCGCTGCTGGGCCGGACCGTGCTGGAGGAGTCCCACGAACGCTGAACACCGCTGAGCAACCCTGAAATCCGCCCCGGGTCATCCCCGGGGCGGACCGCGTTCATCCTCCGGGTGGATCCCCGATGTGCGCGAGTGCCGTTGAATGGGACTCTCGTGCCAGTCGATTCGGACCGCGGAAGGAACTCCTCGACGTGAACATCGCCGTGATCACCACCTGGGTGTGGCTGGCCTTCGAAATCGCCCTGCGCGTGCGAGATCGAGTGCGCGGCACCGGATCCACGGCCGCCGACGGCCGCACCCGCTTCACCATCATGCTGCTGGTCGCCGGGTCCATGGTCGCCGCCAATGTGGTGGTGGTCTTCCTGCCCGCCGACAGCCCGCTGCGCTTTCCGGGCCCGGCGGTGGCCTGGCAGATCGCGGGCATCGCCTTGATGTGGCTGGGCCTGGTGGTTCGCACCTGGGCAATCGTGGTGCTGGGCAAGCACTTCCGCACCACCGTCGAGGTGGACGCCGACCAGCCCGTCATCGAACACGGCCCCTACCAATGGATCCGCCACCCGTCCTACACCGGCGTCCTGCTCATCACCCTGGGCTTCGGCATAGCCACCGCCACCCTGCCCTCCCTGCTGCTCACCACCGTCATCCCGACGTACGCCTTCCTGCGCCGCATCAACTTGGAGGAGAAGGCCCTCGTCGCGACCCTGGGCGCTCCGTACGAGACCTACCGCCTCGGCACGAAGCGCCTGGTCCCCGGCCTCTACTGAGCCGCGACTCCGGTTTCCTCGTAACGGATCTCGTACTTCGCGGCGACCGGGTTGATCTTCACCGGATCCAGTGCCCCGTCGGTGAGCACCGCCGGTCCCGCCTCGAACAGATCCTCCAGATAGCACTCCCAGCCGCCCGGCGAGGAGATCTGGATGAGCCGGGGCGGCGGCGTGGACCCGCAGCGCAGGGCGTGCGGAATGCCGTGGGGGAGTAGCACGAACATGCCCGCGGTGGCGTGCTCCACGCGATCGTCGAACTCTACTTCCAGGGTGCCCTCGAGCACGTAGATGCATTCGTCGGCCACGTGATGGGTATGCCGCGGGATGTCGCGGGCGAGGGTCACCTCGAGCAGTGAGAACCGGCCCTCGGTATCGGCGGTGGTGGCCTTCACCGCGAAGGCGGGCGGCAGGGGGACGCGGCCGGGCCGCACGGCGCCGGGATCGAGCAGCAGGAATCGATTGTGGGACATGGTGGTACCCTTTCGATCAAGAGAAACGGAACCGGAATCCGGCTCCGTTTCGAGTGTAGGCCGGAAGGGAACCCAGGTGTCAACCCCGTCATCGCCGTCGCGCAAGGCCCGCGCCGACGCGTCGCGCAATCGCGACCGCATTCTGGAGGTCGCGCGAAACCTGTTCGCGGAGCGCGGAAGTCAGGTCCAGCTGCCGGAGGTGGCGCGCGCCGCGGGTGTCGGCATCGGCACGGTGTACCGGCACTTCCCGACCCAGGCCGATCTCATCGAAGCCGCTGCCGCGCAACGCTTCGCCGAGATCGAGGAGTACGCGCGCACCTGCCTGGGCGGTGAGCCCGGCCGGGGTCTGTGGCGCTATCTGAACCATGTCGGTGAAACCCTGGAAGCGGACAGCGGTCTGTCGGCGGCCATCGAGGCGGCCCGGCATTCGCGCGGCAGCGCGCCGCGCGGCGAAGCCCTCGCCGGTCTGGAGGCGGTGATCGGCGACATCATCGAATCCGATTGCGCCGCAGGGGCATTGCGCGCCGACCTCACCGTCGCCGATGTGTACATGATGGTCGGCGCACTGTCCGCCACGATCAGCACGGGCAGCGGAGACTGGCGGCGGCTGCTCGCGCTGCAGTTCGAGGGGCTGCGATCCGCCTGAAAAGTCTTGCGGCGGACCGCGCTCCGGATCAGGCTGGGTCGGCTCCCATGGGGTTGGGATAAGGAACTTCGCCGCTGCGGGCGACGGCCCGGGCCGCGGGCGCCAGGATCGAGAGGGTTTCGACCATGCCGGGGATATCGCGATACGCTGTCATGGCCAGTGCATCGGTGCGAGCCTCGATGTGCTGGCGCAATGCACTCCCGGCCTCGGTGAGGCCCTCGGCGTCCAGCAATCCGCGTTCGCGCAGCCGCTCTCGCGCCGCCTGCCAATCGATTTCGCTCCAGCCGCGATTGTCGCGCCACATCTGCTCGGGCGTCCCCGTCGAGGCCGAGAACAGCACATGCGCCTCGCACCCGTCGATCCCCTCGGTCAGCAGGCACGCCACATGCCCGTCGCCGCGATGTTCGCGCAGTGCGGTGGCGGCCTGCCACAGCGCGTGCACGGCATCGCCCGGCGTCGGCAGGTCGCGATTGGCGGCGAAGAGCGGGCGGCCGCCATCGGGTGCGGCATTGATCGCGTCCCGCAGATGCGGGACCGCCCGCGCGGCGATGGTCACGATGTCGGGCACCACATTCCGCAGCACCGCCGCCGCGGCGATGGTGCGGGTCGCGATGACCGCGTCCGGCGTGGCGTAGCTCCAGGCGTCGGGAATCGCCCGCCGCACCATGGCCGGATGGAAGTTGTAGAAGGTGGCCTCGACCATCGACGGCCCGACCGCGCCGAGCGGCGCCGAGCGCGCCGCGAAGTACCCCATCCAGAATCCGCGCAGGCCAACCGCTTTATTGGCGGCGATGCAGTCGGGGGCGAAGTAGGAGACCGCGTGCAGCGGCTCCAGCACGCGCCACATGTCGCGGGCGAACGCGTTGTCCATGGACCACACCTTAGTGTCTGAGTTCAGCGAACTGTAGCCAGATTTCGGCGCGGATCGCGTCACATACTTGGTATGTGCTGGTAACCCAGTTTGATGTCCAGGCAACATTCCGAACCGCACAATTCCTCCCATGACCGAGATCCAGACGCGGTCGGCCTACGGCGATCGAGTGATCGCCGTCGAGCCCGGCGGAGACGACTACATTCCCGAGGAAGCCCGCCACGGGACTCCGCGAAAGCTGTTCTGGACGTGGATGTCCCCGAACATGGAGTTCGCCACGGTATTCGTGGGCGTGCTCGCGGTCACCGCGTACGGCATGAACTTCTGGCAGGCCACCCTCGGCCTGGCCATCGGCACCGGACTCGGCGCGGCCGCGCACTACCTGCTCTCGGCCCGCGGGCCGCTGCACGGGGTGCCGCAGATGGTGCTGGGGCGCTTGGCCTTCGGCTACCGGGGGAACACGCTGCCCGCCGCCTTCATGTCGATCATGTGCGGCGTCGGCTGGTTCGCCACCAACTCCGTCAGCGGCGCGTGGGCGTTGAACTCCCTGACCGGGCTGCCGAAACTGCCCGCCCTGCTGGTGATCGTGGTGGTGCAGACCGCCTTCGCGTTCTTCGGGCACAACCTGGTGCAGGCCGTGGAGCGCATCGCCTTCCCGCTGCTGGCGATCGTGTTCGCCATCGTGACCGTGGTGATCTTCAGCAAGGCGAACCTCGGCGCGCCCGCACCCGAAGGCGGCATGGGCGGTATGGGCGGATTCCTGCTCACCGTCGGCACCGCCTTCGGCTACGGCGCGGGCTGGAATCCCTACGCCGCCGACTACTCCCGCTACCTGCCCGCCTCGGCCTCGCGCCTGGCGACCGGCGGCTACGCCTCGGCCGGACTGTTTCTGTCCTGCTTCTGGCTGACCGTCGTCGGCGCGGCCTCGGCCACGGTGACCAGCACCGCCCAGGGCAGCCCCACCGACGTCTTCACCGCCAATCTGCCCACGCCGCTGGCGGATCTGACCCTGCTGGCCATCGCGGTCGGCGCGGTCGCGGCCAACGCCCTCAATGTCTATTCGGGCGCGATGGCGTTCGTGACCATGGGGTTCAAGTTCTCGGTGCGCACCCAGCGCGCGGTGGTGTCGGCGGCCTTCGGCGTGGTCGGCTTCCTGGTCGCCTGGTGGGCGCTGCCGGACGCGGCGGCCAGCTACGAGGGCTTCCTGCTGGTGGTGGCGTACTGGATCGGCCCGTGGCTGGGCGTGGTCTTCGCCGACGAGTACCTGCGTCGTGGCCAGCGCATCGACCATCTACTCTACGACCGGTCCTACTCCAACTGGGGTGGCGTCGCGGCCTTCCTGATCGGCCTGGTGGTCTCGGTGCTGCTGTTCTCCAATCAGCAGAAGTTCGTCGGCGCCGTCGCCAAGGCGGTCCCGGAGCTGGGCGACATCACCTTCTTCGTCGGCTTCCTGCTCTCCGGCGCGCTCTACCTGCTCATCAACCGTGCCCGGATTTCTCAGCCGCCGGTGGCAGCATGATCGGAATGATCAACGCACAGGAGCTGCTGACCACCGCCTACGAAGAGGCCATGCTCGGACTGCGCGAGGGCGGCATCCCCATCGGCGCCGCCCTGTTCGACAGCAGCGGAAACCTGCTGGGACGCGGCCACAATCGCCGCGTCCAGAACGACGACCCCAGCGTGCACGCCGAGACCGACGCCTTCCGCAACGCGGGCCGCCGCCGCGACTACCGCGACACCATCATGGTCACCACGCTGTCGCCGTGCTGGTACTGCAGCGGGCTGGTGCGGCAGTTCAACATCGGCGCGGTCATCGTAGGGGAGTCGCGCACCTTCACCGGCGGCCACGATTGGCTTGCCGCCCACGGGGTTTCGGTCACCGTACTGGACGATCCGGCCTGCGTGGACATGATGACGAGCTTCATCGCCGAACGGCCGGAGCTGTGGAACGAGGACATAGGAGTGGCCGAATGACGGCGATCGCGACCATCGATCTGGACCGCTGGCGCGCGGGCGGTGACGCCGCGGCGCAGGTGCTGCGCGAGGTGGACGCGGGCATGCAGCGCGCCGGATTCCTGCTGGTGCGCGGACACGGTGTGCCGCAAGGACTTCCGGCCGCCCTGCGCGCGGCCGCCCGTCGCTTCTTCGCGCTGCCGGAGGAGGTCAAGCAGCGCTACGCGGTCTCGGTCGGCGGCCGCGGCTGGATCGGGCCCGGCCTCGAGGCCAACGGCTACTCCGAGGGCACCGAGACCCCGCCCGACCTCAAGGAGACCTTCGCGATCGGCGCGGACACCCGCACCGGCGATCCGCTCGTCGACGACGTGTGGTTCCTCGACAATGTCTGGCCCGCCGAGGTGACCGAACTGCGCGAGCTGTTCCTGGCCTACACCGACGCCGTGCGCACGCTCTCCGACGAACTGCTCGCGCTCTTCGCCGCGGCACTCGACCTGCCGCGCAACCCGTTCCAGGGGCTGGCCAGTCGCCCCACCTGGACCTGCAATATCAACTGGTACCCGCCCCTGACCGAGGTCGGCCCGCCCGAACCCGGCCAGTTCCGCATCGGCCCGCACACCGATTTCGGCACCGTCACCGTCCTGGACCGGGAGCCCGGCGCGGGCGGCCTGCAGGTCTACACCGAGGACGGCGGCTGGGAGGACGCGCCCTACGACCCGGATGCCCTCACCGTGAACATCGGTGACCTGCTGGCCTATTGGAGCGGCCAGCGCTGGCCCGCCGGCCGCCACCGCGTCCTCCCGCCCCAGGAATCCGCCCCCGACGAGGACCTGGTCTCCCTCATCTACTTCTACGAGCTCGACCACGACGCCCGGGTGACCCCGCTGGCCCCGCCCATCGGCCGCATCGACGGCCTGGAACCCGTCGTCTCCGCCGAGTTCCTGCGCACCCGCCTCGACGCCATCACCCTGGGCTGAAAGCCCCTGCGCCGCAGACCATCCGGCGAGTTCCCACGGCCGTCGAAGCGGCGGCCGTGGGGGCGACCCCTTGGACGCGGCGGGGCTCGGTCCGGCGGGCCAGGGTGCGGACCGAGCGCCTGCTCGAAAGTCATCGACCTCCGCCGAAGCCCTAGGCAGCAGCGCCCGCGCCCTGTGTGACTGCCGGTGCGGCGCCGGGGTTTCCGCTTCTCGCGCCGCGGAGGCTGACGGCCAGCAGGCCGAGCGCGGCCACGACCAGCGCCGCGCCGATCCAACCGAGTGATCCCGCGCCCCAAGCCCGCAGGCCGAGACCTCCGGCTGCACCGCCGATCGCGATGCCGAAATACTGCGCGGAGGCGTTCAGACCCAGCAGCAGCGGGGAGCCCTGCGGGGACAGTTCGACCAGCCGATGTTGTTGTGCCACAGCCCAGATCCAGCCGGGGATGCCGAAGGCGACGCACCACAGGAAGGCTGTGGCGAGATGTCCTCCCGCCACCTGCGTCAGCGCCAGCACGATGCCCGCGCCGATCAGGGTCAGCGGCATGATCCGGCGCGACCCCAGCCGATCGACCAGCCGCCCGCCGAGAGTGCTGCCCACCACCGCCGTGAGGCCGTACACCCACAGCAGCGCAGTAAACCGTCCGGTGCTGCCGCCGGTTGCGGTATGCATGGCCGCCGCGAGGTAGGTGTAGACGGTGAACATGCCGCCGAAGAGCAGCACCGCGTGCAGCAGTCCGGTGGCAATGGTCTTGTCGCGCAACGGCATCAGCCGATCCCGCAGCCGCGCGGGCGCGGGGAGGTGGACGGCCGGGACGATCGCCGCGACACCGGCGAGGGCGACCGCGCCGAGCGCCGCCACCAGCCACAGTGTGGCCCGCCAGCTGTACGCGCCGCCGATCCAGGACCCGATCGGCACACCCAGCGCGGTCGCCACCGTCAGCCCGCCGATCACCACCGAGATGGCGCGACCGCGTCGCTCGGGTGGGGTGAGCGCGGCCGCCACGGCCGTCGCGTTCGGCGTGTACATGGACGCGCCCGCCGCCGCGATCACCCGCGAGGCCAGCACCAGCGCGAAGCTTCCGGCCAGCGCGGTGACGATGTTGCCGAGCGTGAACAGCGATAAGGCGATCAACAGCACCCGTTTTCGGGACAGCCGCGCTGTCACGGTGGCCAGGATCGGTGACAGTAGCGCATAGGACAGCGCGAATACGGTGACGAGCTGCCCGGCCGCCGAGGTCGACACACCGAGATCAGCCGACACCGGAGTGACCAGACCCGCGGTGACGAAGGCGTCGATGCCGATGGCAAATGTGCCCAGCGCCAAGGTAATCAGACGTGAATTCACCCGAGACTCCTCGTGGTGGATGAGCGGGAATCCGCATTAGTTTGACGATTGTCATACTATGAAGACGGTTCGATAGATGTCAAACAATCCAACAATCGTTAGGGTGATGCCATGCGGTACCTGCCCCAACCCGCCACCGGCGATATCGAGTTCGTCGCCGTCATGCACGCGCTCTCCGACCAGGTGCGGCTGCGCCTGCTGGCCGCGCTCGCCGACGACGCCGAACACGCCTGCGCCGCCGCGGCCGAGGGCATCGAGGTACACAAATCCACCATGTCCCACCACTTCCGGGTACTCCGCGAATCCGGCCTCATCACCACCCGCCAGGACGGCCGCAACCGCTTCGTCAGCCTGCGCCGCGCCGACCTGAACGGCCGCTTCCCCGGCGTCCTCGACGCCGCCCTCGCCGCCGCCGACCACCTACCCGACGAGGCGTGACGCTGCGCTGACAGCCGCCGGGAACATCGTCCGCGCCCATCGCGTTGGCAGCGGGCATGACGACGCTTGGGTTGATCGGGAGCGGCAAGATCGGCGGCACGCTGGCGCGCCTGGCCGTGGCCGCGGGAATCGATGTGGTGCTGAGCAATTCGAGAGGGCCGGAGAGCCTGGCCGATCTGGTCGCCGAGCTGGGCGACAAGGCGCGCGCGGCCACTCCGGCCGAGGCGGCCGCGGCGGGGGACATCGTGGTGGTGACCGTGCCGTTGAAGGCGTATCAGTCCGTACCGGTGGATCCGTTGGTCGGCAAGGTGGTCATCGACACCAACAACTACGCGCCGGGCCGCGACGGCGAGTTCGCCGATGTCGAGGCGGGTGTGGCCACCAGTTCCGAACTGCTGCAACGGCATCTGCCGCGCTCGCGGGTCGTGAAGGCGTTCAACAACATCTACTTCAAGCATCTGGCCGTGCTCGGCCGCCCCGCCGGGGCCGACGGCCGCACGTCGCTGCCCATCGCCGGTGACGACATCGAGGCGAAAAAGGCCGCGGCCCAGTTGATCAGCGATCTCGGCTACGACACCGTCGATATCGGCGCGCTCGCCGACAGCTGGCGCACCCAGCCCGGAACCCCCGTCTACGGCGTGCCCTACGCGGTCGCCGAACCCTTCTGGGAGAACCCCGCGGCCCCCGCCGACGCGGAAAAGGTCCGCAAGGCGGTCGAGGCCGCCGAACGCTGAAGCGCCGCCGAAACCGCTGCGGCGCAGTGGGATAGGAGCCGGTCGACCGCAGGCTGATCGTCCGGCTCCGCCGCCTCAGTCGTTGCAGATGGCGGTGCGCACCAGGTACGAGTCCGAGTACCACAGCGCCGAGCTCTCGGCCGCGTCCGGCGTCGCGCCGTAGCCGCCGGTGTACTTGTTCATCGAGTTCGAGAACGCCGCCGCGCCGCAGCCGGTGAAGGTGGTGATGACCGAACAGCTGAGTCGCCCGCACTTGTCGACGGCGGCCTGGCTCGCGCTGCCCTCGGTGTCGTAGTTCCAGGCCCAGCCCAGATCGCCGTTGTCCGACACCGCGATCGCGCCCCAGGCCCCGGCGGCGTTCGCGGGGGCGGCGGGCAGCACGGCGGCAGCGGTGGCGACGGCCAGGCCGGTCAGGGTGAACAGTGTCTTGCGCATGTTGTTCCTAGCGTTGTTTCGAACAGTCGCAGTCATGATCGACAGTGTTCGAGAACGCGTTAACCGCTGGATGCGGTGGGGCGCAGGACTTTCCGATCGGCAGTGATCAGCGGGGTACGGCGAACTCGGCCCAGCGGTTGGCGGTGAGGGTGTAGCCGGGCAGATCGCCGGTCGACTGCGAGGATTCGTAGATGCGCTCGTAGCCGGTGGTCGCGATGCGCCACACGCCGTTCTCGCGCCGGTAGGTGTCGTTGTAGTAGGCCGCGCCGCGGATCAGCAGGCCGTAGTCGGCGGCGATCACCGTGTCCTCCAGTAGCCAACTGCCGGTGGCGGTGTCGCCGTCGACGGTGATCTCCGGGTGGTTCGCCACGTGCACGGTGATGATGTTCTTGCCGTCCAGCGAGTTGCGCATGAAGTCGACGATCGCGTCGCGGCCCCGGAACTCGGCGGGCAGCCCGCCGGAGGGTGAGCCGTACCGGCCGACGATGTCCTCGCACATGGTGTCGCCGTAGACGTCCCACTGCTTCAGATCCAGGCCGCGCAGGTAGCGGTGCTTGAGTGCGCGGATCGCTTCGAGTGCTTCGAAATCCATCACCGCAATGTAGCCGAATCAACCCCTTACCTACCAAGCGTTTGCTACGGTTCGGTCATGATTTCCACCCTGGTCTGGGGTACGGGCAATGTGGGCCGTGCCGCCATCCGGGCCGTCGCCGCCCACCCCGGGCTGGAATTGACCGGCGTCCTGGTTCACAATCCGGCCAAGGTCGGGCGCGACGCCGGTGAATTGGCCGGGCTGGACGCCGAATTGGGGGTCGCGGCCACCGACGATATCGACGCCGCCCTCGCCGCCGGACCCCGGGCGATCGTGTACGCGGCGTCCGGCGACATCCGTCCCGACGATGCCCTCGCCGATATCGAACGCGCTCTGCGCACCGGGGCCGTCGTGGTCACCCCCGCGCTCTATGCGCTCTACGACCACCGCAGCGCCCCGGCCGAACTCCGCGATCGGGTCGCCAAGGCCATCGATGACGGCGGCGGCAGCCTGTTCGTCTCCGGCATCGATCCGGGCTGGGGCAACGACATCCTGCCGCTGCTCATGTCCGGTCTCGGCAGCACCGTGGATGTCCTGCGCTGCCAGGAGATCTTCGACTACACCACCTACGACCAGCCCGATTCGGTGCGCTACCTGGTCGGCATGGGCCAGCCCATGGACTATCAGCCGCCCATGCTCGCGCCCACCATCCCGACCATGGTGTGGGGCGGGCAGATTCGCATGATCGCGCGCGGACTCGGCGTGCCGCTCACCGACATTCGCGAGGTGGTGGAGCGCCGCGCCCTCGACGACACCGTCGAGACCGACCTCATGGGCAAGTTCGAGGCGGGCACCCAGGGCGCGGTGCGCTTCGAGGTGCAGGGCATCGTCGACGGCAGTCCGCGCATCGTCATCGAGCACATCACCCGTATTCACGCGAGCTGCGCGCCGGACTGGCCGCAGCCGCCCAGCGGCGCCGGCGCGCATCGCGTCCTGATCGAGGGCCGTCCGCGCATCGAGATCACCGTGCAGGCCACCGACGAGGACGGCAATCACTCGGCGGGCGGAAACGCCACGGCCGTGGGCAGATTGGTCAATGCCATCCCGTGGCTGGCCGATGCCGAACCCGGCCTCTACGACGCCCTCGACGTCCCGCTGCCCTTCGGCACGCTCGGCAAGCAGTGACATCTCAAAGGAGCACCCGATGATCATCGATATCCCCGAGGGCAAGGACCCGATCGGCTACGTCTGGGGCGAAATGGTGCCCGGCATCGGCGTGGCCGCCTCCAACTTCTCCCTCGCCGTCTACTCCCACTCCACCCTGGGCCTGCGCGAATTCGAGGCCGCCCGGCTGCGCATCGCCCAGATCAACGGCTGCCTGTTCTGCCTGGACTGGCGCACCGACCGCAATGGCGAGAAGGTCGAGGAGTCGTTCGCCGGCGACGTGACCGAGTGGCGCACCACCGAGAACTTCGACGACCGCACCCGCATGGCCGCCGAATACGCCGAGGTCTACGCCCTCGACCACCACAGCCTCGACGACGAATTCTTCGAGCGCATGAAGAAGCTGTACACGGACGCCGAGATCGTGGAACTCTCCATGTGCCTGGGCTCCTGGCTCGCCTTCGGCCGCCTCAACCACGTCCTGGGCCTCGACGCCGTCTGCGTCCTCCCGGGCCACTCCGCGCAATAGCCCCTCAGAGCTTCCAGCCCGCCGACTCCGCCAGTTTGCGCAGGCCGATCCACTGTTCGAAATCGGCCACCACGGACGAATTGCACGACTTCGAGGTGAAGGCGGGGACGTCCCATTGCGGGGCGTCGAGATTCGGCTTTCCGGTGAAATCCAGCACCTCGGCGATATTGCGTGCTGCCGCGTCCCGTGGCGTCAAAGACGGTAGCCCCCAACGCCATTCGATGGCCTTGAGTACCGAGGTGTGGTCGTACACCTCATGCGCCACATGCTTGCGACGGGCCAGCGGCGAGATCACCATGCACGGCACCCGGAATCCGCGTAATCCCCAGTCCGGGTTCGCATCCGGCGCGGTCTGCGGCGGCACGTGATCGAAGAACCCGCCCCACTCGTCATAGTTGATGATCAGCAGCGTGCGCGACCACACCGGGCTCTCGGTGACGGCCTGATACACCTGGTTCAGAAACGCCTGCCCCGCACGGATATCCGCGTGCGGGTGGTCGTCGGCCGAGGTGCCGGTGGCCTCGTCGAGGAACTTCGGGTCCACGAACGAGACGGCGGGCAGCGTCCCGGCCGCGCAATCGGACAGAAAGCTCGAGAAGAACCGGCTGATGGACAGGTACTTCGCACCCCACGCCGCCAGGAACGGGACGTCGTGGAAGTAGTAGCGGCCCTGCATCCCCGCCGCCGCCAGGCTGTCCCAAATCGTCGGCAGCGTAGAGATTTTCGTCGAGTTGTGAATGCGGTCCGTCTGCGCGGCGTGCATATAGCAGCGGTTCGGGTAGGTCTCGGCCATGATCGCCGAGAAGTAGTTGTCGCACACCGTCCAGGCCGGTGCGGCCTTGCCGTAGAAGTCCAGATCGCCCTTCTTGTAGTAGCCGATCGCGAACTCGTCATTGGTGCCCGCGCGCAGCCAGCCATCGCATTTGCCGTCGTTGAACGCGGTGCGGCCGCCGTCGAAGGAGTGGTCCGGATCGTTGTACTGGCAACCCTGGGTGGTATCCAGATGAAAGGTCTTGTGCTTCTTGCCGTTCCGGTCGGTGAAGCTCAGCCCCGACTGTTTGCCGTTCGCGCCCGGCAGCCAGCCCAGGTAGTGGTCGAACGAGCGGTTCTCCATCATCACCACGACGATGTGGTCGATTCCGGAGTCCGCGGGCGCGGGTAGTGGTGAAGCGGTGGCCTGCGGTTCGGAGGTGGGTTGCCGGTCTTGGCAGCCGACCGCCGCGCCGAGCGCGAGGGCTCCGGCCCCGGCCAGGACTGTGCGGCGGCTCGCGGTGCGGCGAAGGAAAACGGTCACACCGAAAGCATCGCGAAAAGAGGGTTACTCTGATCAGAGTAAGCGGGGTACTCTGGTCAGAGTATAAGGAGGTGATCGTGGTCGCGAAGCGGACGTTCCGGCGGGTCAACCCGTTGGCGCTGGCCGTGCTGGTGGTGCTCTGGGAGCGGCCCATGCACCCGTACCAGATCTCGCAGACGCTCAAGCAGCGCGGCAAGGAGGGCAGCGTCCGGATCAACTACGGCGCGCTGTACCCGGTGGTGGAGTCCTTGCTGAATCAGGGCTTCATCGAGATCGTCGGGGCCGAGCAGGACGGGAATCGGCCCGCGCGCACGGTGTATCGGATCACCGATTCCGGAATCACCGAGGCGCGGGAGTGGTTGCGCGCCTGGCTTTCCGAACCGGAGAAGGAGTATCCGCGGTTCATGGCCGCGCTGTCGTTCCTGCCCGCGGTCGGGCCGGACGAGGCCGTGGGGCTGCTGCGGCACCGGGTCGCCGTGCTGGACAAGCGGATCGGCGAGATCAACCAGCAGGTCGAGCCCGTGCTGTCGTGGCTGCCCGAGGTGCTGCTCGTCGAGAGCAACTACGAGATCCGCATGCTCGAGGTCGAGCGGGACTTCACCACCGAGCTCGCCGAGCGCATCGAATCCGGCGCGCTGGGCGGTCTCGACGGCTGGCGGCGGATGAACGAACTGGTCACCAAGTATCCCGGCGGGGTGCCGCCGGCGGTCAGCGATGCGTTCCTGAAGGAATGGGGGGTACCGACTCCACCCGAGTGAGCAATCAGTCTGAAAACAACGGCGGCCCGAGTGCGCCAACACCCGAGCCACCGCCGAATCCGAACGACCGACGGCTGACCGCCGGATGCTCGAACCGCAAACCCAGCATATCCATGGGAGCCGTGGTCGTTCGTCTCACCTGACAACAGGAGACGAAACATGTCCATCACACCCATGCCCTCGGCCGCGGTCGAGGTGCACGACCTGGTCAAGACCTATCCCGGCGGGCGTCGCAAGCCCGACGTCCGGGCGCTCGACGGCTTGAGCTTCGGCATCGCCGCGGGCACCGTCTACGGAATGCTCGGCCCCAACGGCGCGGGCAAGTCCACCACCACCAAGATCTGCACCACCCTGTCGCGGGCCGACTCCGGCACCGCGCGGGTGGCCGGATTCGATGTCACCGCCGACGCGGCCGCCATCCGGCATCGCATCGGCTATGTCTCGCAGGGGTCCGGGGCCGATCCGCGCCAGACGCCGTTCGAGAACCTCGTGATGGCCGCCCGGCTGCACGGCCTGACCCGCCACGACGCCGTGGTGCGGGCCGACGGCCTGCTCGACCAGTTCCAGCTCGCGGATGCGCGAAATCGCAAGGTGTCCAAGCTCTCCGGCGGTATGCGCCGCAAGCTGGATGTCGCCATCGGGCTGGTGCACACGCCGTCGGTGTTGTTCCTGGACGAGCCCACCACCGGCCTGGACCCGCAGGCGCGTGCCGAGATGTGGTCGGAGATCCGGCGGCTGTCCACCGAGGCGGCGCTGACCGTGGTGCTCACCACCCACTATCTGGAGGAGGCCGACGAGCTGTGTGACCGGCTGGTCATCATCGACCACGGCCGCGCGGTCATCGAAGGCACACCGGCACAACTGAAGTCGACGCTGGACGGTGACACCCTCACCGTCGAACTCATCGAACCGGATGTGGCGGCCGTGCGCGCGCTCGGCGCATCCATTCCGTCCCTGCGCGACGTCGTCGTCGAACAGGACGGCCCCAACGGCAAACTCATCGCCCGCACCGACGACCCGTCCGGCATCGTCGGCCGCGTCATCTCCGAATTCGACGCCGCCGCCATCGGTTTCGGTGCGGTCTCCATCTCCCGACCGTCCCTCGACGACGTCTACCTGCACTATGCGGGCCGCTCGTACCGCGCCGACAACAACCGCGACCACAAGGAGGTGGCGGCATGACCACCCTGACCTACGACGTGCCCGCCGTGCGCGAAACCCCCACGGCCGGTTGGCTGGTGGCCGCCGGGCAGATCTACCGCCGCTGGATGGTCAACAACCTGCGCGAATCCTGGGGTGTCTTCGCCGCGCTGCTACAGCCCATCGTCTGGATCCTGCTGTTCGGCCAGGTCTTCAAATCCGTCGGCAGCATCCCGGGCTTCGGTGCCGCCAACTACATCACCTTCCTGACCCCCGGCATCCTGATGATGACCGTCCTCTACTCCGGTGTCTGGGCGGGCACCGGCTACATCGAGGACATCGACAACGGCGTCATGAATCAACTGCTCACCGCGCCGGTTTCGCGCAGCGCGGTGGTGGCGGGGCAGCTCGCCGTCCAGCTCACCATCGGCCTGGTGCAGTCCGCGCTGGTGCTGCTCATCGGATTCGCCGGCGGTGCGCGCTTTCCCGGCGGCGTGGTCGGCATCCTGCTCGCACTGGCGGCGGCCACCCTGCTGGCGGCCACCCTCTGCGCGGGTTCGGTGGCGGTCGCCCTGATCACCCGCAGCCAGATCGCCCTGATCGGCCTGTCCCAGCTCATCATCCTGCCCCTGACCTTCCTGTCCTCGGGCATGATGGCCCCCGACCTGATGCCCGGCTGGGTGCAGGGGATTTCGAAGTTCAATCCGGTGACCTGGGCGGTCGACATCGGCCGCACGGGCCTGGCGGGCACGGCGGACGCGGGCTCCGTCGCCGCGCACCTCGCCTACCTCGCGGGCCTGGCCGCCCTCGCCTTCGTCTGGGCGCTGTCGGCCTTCCGCACTTACCAGCGGACGCAGTAGGCGATCGCAAAAGTCCGGTCCGCGAGGCGATTTCGTCACGCGGACCGGACATTCGCGTGTGCTACGCGGCGCTGCACACGGAAACCCTTGACCTGGAGCGCACTCCAAGGCATACGGTCGATGGCATGGACGAACGCAGCGTATTGACCGACCGCGTCGCTCTGATCACCGGCGGGTCCCGCGGCATCGGCCGGGGGATCACCCTGGCCCTGGCCGACGCCGGGGCGGCGGTCGCGGTGAACTATCGCTCTCGATCCGACGAGGCCGACACGACGGTCGCCGAGATCGAAAAGGCGGGAGGCCGGGCCATCGCGGTCCGGGCGGATGTCGCCGTTCGGGCGGAGGTGGAGGCGATGGCCGAGCGCGTCGCCGCCGAACTCGGCCCGATCGACGTGCTGGTGAACAATGCCGGGATCGCGACCATTCGCAGCGTCGACGACATCACCGAGGAAGACTTCGATCAGACCCTGGCGATCAACCTGAAGTCCGCCTTCCTCTGTACCCAAGCCGTCGTGCCGGGGATGCGCAAACGCGGCTGGGGGCGGATCGTGAACATCTCCTCGGTGGCGGCCCGCGGCGGCGGCGCGGTCGGCGTCCACTACAACGCCTCCAAGGCGGGCCTGGAGGGACTGACACGCGGCTACGCCGCCCGCCTCGCCGCCGAGGGGATCACCGTCAATGCCGTCGCACCCGGGCTCATCGACACGGAAATGGCCACGCCCCTGAAGGAATCCGGCGTGGCCGACCGCTTGCCCGTGGGCCGGATCGGCACACCCGACGAGATCGGCCAGGCAGTTCGCATGATCGTCGGAAACGGCTTCCTCACCGGCCAAACGGTGGCGGTCAACGGCGGCGGCAGCTTCCTCTGACCGGAGTAGGCTTCTGACGGTGGCCGAAATCGACGAAGTCCATGCCGCCATGAATACGATCCAGGAGTGCCTGGCGCGGATCGAAAAGGAAGGACGCCCACTCGATCCCGAGCAGTCGGCGACCATTCATGCCGCCTTCGACGCCATTGACGAACGGCTCCAGCAGGAATTGCGCCGCCGCGGCCTACGGCTTCCGGACTTCTCGGGGGATGGGGGGAAAGGCGACCGCCCCGCCTGAGCCGGCGGGGACGATCGGTCCGAGGGCGGGTCAGAGCTTGCCGAGGAACTCGCGGATGAGGGCGGCGATTTCGGGGCCGTGGGTCTCCAGAGCGAAGTGGCCCGCGTCGAGCAGGTGCAGTTCGGCGTCGGGCAGGTCGCGCAGGTAGGCGCGGGCGCCGTCGGGGCCGAAGATCTCGTCGTGTTCGCCCCAGGCGATCAGGACCGGCGGGCGGTGTTCGGCGAAGTACTTCTGGAAGGCGGGGTAGCCGTCCAGGTTGAACTGGTAATCCCAGAACAGCTGCAGCTGAATCTCCTTGTTGCCCGGGCGATCCAGATACGCCTGATCCAGCGTCCACGTGTCGGGGCTGACCAGGGACTTGCGGTCCTCCGGAACACCGTGCAGGTACTGCCATTTCGTGGCGTCGGCCTCGAGTAGCTTGCGCACCTCGGCCTCGTTCGCGGCGCGGTCCTTGGCGTGGGCGAAGAGCACATCCCAGAATGGGGTGAAGCCTTCCAGATACGCGTTGCCGCTCTGCGAGATGATCGCGGTGACCCGCTCGGGATTGCGGGAGGCGATGCGCAGGCCGATGGGGGCGCCGTAGTCCTGGATGTAGAGCGCGAAGGTGTCGAGGCCGAGGGTGTCGAGCAGTTCCTGGGTGATCTCGGTGAGTTTCTCGAAGCTGTAATCGAATTCGCCGACCTGCGGCATCGCGGACCGGCCGAAGCCGATGTGATCCGGGGCGATCAGGTGGTAGCTGTCGCCGAGGTCGCGCATCAGGTTACGGAACATGGCGGAGCTGGTCGGAAAGCCGTGCAGCAGGACGATGGTCGGGTTGGCGGGGTCTCCGGCCTCGCGGTAGAAGACGTCCAGGTCCTGGATCTTGACGGTGCGGTGGTGCACTGCGGTGGTCATTGTTCTCTCCTTGGTGATGGGAACTGCTCGGTGGTGATGGAACTGCTAGTGGGTCGGGACGAGTTGGGGCCGGGGCGCGCGGGCCGGGGCCACGAGCGCCACGCAGGCGATGGTGAACAGCAGGCCGAGTGCGAAATAGCCGCGGTAGCTGTCGGTTTGGGCGTGGATCAGGCTGGCGACACCCAGTCCGGCGGCGGCCGCCAGCTGGTGGGTGATCCAGGCGGGGGCCAGCGTGCGGCCCATGCGCGCCGGATCCAGGCCGCGCGACATGACGGCCATGGTCAGCGGCACGATCGGGAACGAAGCCGCTCCGAAGAGAATCGCGACCGCGATCAGCACGCCAGGGCCGGGCACGAAGACCGCGAGGATCAGGGCGGCGATGCGCACGAGATACAGTGCGCGCAGCAGGATCTCGGGTTTGTAGGTGCGCAGCAGCCGGACCATCGCGGCCGAGGTAAGGCCCGCCGAGAGTGCCGCGAGGGCCACCAGGCGGCCCGCGTCGGTGATGCTCCAGCCCAGTTCGGTGGCGTGCTTGGGCAGCATGAGGATCACCACGTAGAGCGTCGCCGCGTGTAATCCGAAGGCCACCAGAAGCTTTCCGCGACCGCGCAGGGATTCCCCGCCGCCTGCGGGTCGGCTTGCCTTGGCGCTGGCGGGCAGCCGCCAGGCCAGATAGGCCGTCACCGCGAGCCCGATCGCGCCCAGCACCGCGTAGGTGGCGCGCACCCCGATCGGCTCGAACAGGGCGGTGGCCGCCCACGGTGTGATCAACTGGCCCAGGTTGATACCGAGCGCGGCCCGCGCCAGCGACGGCCCGGCCTGATCGCCGCGCGCCCGGCCGATCAGCGTGGTGACCGTGAGCGTGGACGATGACGCGAATCCCAATCCGCCGAGAACCATGTAGGCCGCGACGAATTCCCACGTGCGGGTGACCGTCGACAGCACCAGATAGCTGCTCGAGATCAGCGTGAGCCCGCCGATCAGCACCGCTTTGGCCCCGACGCTGTCGAGCAGTCGCCCGATCGGGTGCTGGGCCAGTCCGGTGACGGTGGTGCCGAGTGCGGCGGCCACCGCCATCGCGGTGGCGCTGAGGCCGTATTCGGCGGCGGTCGGGGCGAAGAACACGCCCATGGTGAAATTCAGGCCGAAGGACACGGTCATGGCCGCGAGCCCCGCCCAGGCGATCCGTTCAGGTCGCATGACGTTGTCTCCCAAGTGAATACGAATGTGGAGGAGGTATTTGAAGGTCAGTGCGGCCGCGTGGCCGCGTCCTGCTCGAGACGGGCACGAAGTTCGGCGTTCTCGCGCTCCAGCTGGGCGATCCGCTCGCGCATGGGCCGGACGGCCTCGATGACCTGATCGCGCGGATACAGCTCCGGGATGTGCTGGCTGCAGTTCCAGTCGAAGGCCTCGATCTCGATCAGCAGCGCCCGCTCGGCCTTGGCGTTGTATTCCGGAACCGACAGCGAGGCAACGAGTTCCGGATCATCCTCGGCCTCGACCACCCGGGCCCGCCCGAGGATCTTCAGCCGTGTCTTGTTGGCGTAATCCATCAGGAACAACGCCACCCGATCGTCGTGATCGAGATTGCCGCGGCTGATGTACTGCTTGTTCCCGCGAAAATCGGCGAATCCGATAGTGCGGGAATCGATCACCCGCAGGAACCCGCGCGGCCCACCCCGATGCTGAATGTACGGCCACCCCGTCTCGCCGACCGTGGACGTGTAGAAGCTGTCCCGCTCCCCGATGAACCAGGCTTCGTTCTCGCCCAGCCGATCCGGCACATCCGGCACCGCCGCCATCCGCTCATAACCGCGTCGGCTGCCGTGGGCGATCTGATGTGCGCGCACACCCTCGGTGAACGTCACCTGCCCGTAGTGCCCTGTCATGCCGGAACTCCCTTCTCGCCCAGTGGATCTCCGGCCCGACCTGACGGCTTCTAACCGGTGATATTGATTTGAACGGTTAGAAGGTTCCGATTGATTCCCGTCCGCCGAAACTTTTTTCGCCGGACTTGGCCCGTGCCTGCTCTGGACACGAAAAAGCCCGGTTCACGTGGTGTTTCCACCTCGCGAACCGGGCTTGCCCGGAGTCGACTCAGTTGTCGAAGAGCTTCAGATACTTGGTCTGGCCGAACATCTCGGCGGCGTCGCGGGCCGACGGGCTGCCCGCGTTGGGGTCCGCGCCCGCGGCCAGCAGCGCCTGGACGATCTCGTCGGAGCCCTTGAAAACCGCGCCGGAGAGCGGGGTCTGGCCCTTGTCATTGCCGAAGTTGGGGTCCGCCTTGCGTTCCAGCAGGACGTTCACCGCTTCGGGATGCGAGTAGTAGGCGGCGAGCATGAGCAGGGTGTCGCCATTGTCGTTGGTGAGGTTCACCGGCACCCCGGCGTCGAGGTAGGCGCCCAGGGTGGCGGCGTCGCCGGAGCGGGCGAGGTCGAAGATCTTGCTCGCCAGCTCGAGCACTTCCGGGTCCAGATCGTTGGGTTCCACCAGGCCACTCTATCGAGCCGGAGCAGCCCGGCCGAGGGAACTTTTCGTATATGAGCCGGGTGGTTCACGAGGTGATGATCAGCAGTTCGGTGGGGGAGGCGATCTCGGTGCGCAGGCCCGCCTTCTCGGCGATCTTGGCCAGTCCGTCGATGGTCGTGGGCTCGGTGCGCGAGAGCACCAGCGCCCGCGCCAGCAGTCCCTTGTGGTGTTTGTTGAAGTGGCTCACCACGGTTCGCTTGCCGTCGGGGCGCTCGGTCAGCACGGTCGCGGTGATCGCGCCGGGCACCCGGCCCAGCGCCTGATAGGTGCCCGAGCGCAGATCGACCAGGAGCTGACCGGCGGCCTCGGCTTTCAAAGCCTCGGGCAGCACCGGCTTCCACAGCGATTGCAGCGTCGGCATGCCCGGCAGCTTGGAGCCGCCCGACAGGCGGTAGGCCGGAATCGGATCGCCCGCGCGGACCACACCGAACAGCGCCGAGCCGATGCCCAGCCGGGCCTCGGCCTTGGCCCGCTGCGCCTTGGTGAACCCGGGCGCGTCGAGTGCGTCGTAGAGCACGCCGGTGTACCGGTCCAGCGCGGGCCGCGTCGCCGAGGTGCGCAGGGCGGCATTGCGCGCTATCTCCGCGTCAGCCCCCTTGCCCAGTCCCAGCGCGGCCCGCGAGGCGTCCGCATCGGCCGCCAATCCGACCACCTGCGTGACGAGTTTGTCGCGCACCGCCGTGAGCTGCGGCATCGCGAGGGAATCCAGGTCGAGAGGACCGCCCGAACCGCCGTCGGACTTGGTTTCTGAGGGAGGCAGCAGCACCAGCACGAGCCAACACGGTAATGCCTTCGCGGCATCGCATGAGCAGCGGCTACTGTGTTGAGCCGTGATCACCCGCCTCTCCCACCTGTTCCTGCGTACCCTGCGCGACGATCCCGCCGACGCCGAGGTGCCCAGCCACAAGCTGCTGGTGCGTGCCGGATACGTGCGTCGCATCGCGCCCGGCGTCTACTCGTGGCTGCCGCTCGGCCTGCGCGCGCTGCGCAAGGTCGAGGACGTCGTCCGCTCGGAGATGAACGCCATCGGGGCGCAGGAGATCTCGCTGCCGGCGCTGCTGCCGCGCGAACCCTACGAGACCACCAACCGCTGGACCGAATACGGCGACGGCCTGTTCCGGTTGAAGGACCGCAAGGGCCAGGACTACCTGCTCGGCCCCACCCACGAGGAGCTGTTCGCGCTCACCGTGAAGGGTGAGTACAACTCCTACAAGGACCTGCCCGTCACGCTGTACCAGATCCAGACCAAGTACCGCGACGAAGGCCGTCCCCGCGCGGGCATCCTGCGCGGGCGCGAGTTCATCATGAAGGACTCGTACTCCTTCGACCTCGACGAGGACGGGCTCAAGAAGAGCTACAACGCCCACCGCGAGGCGTACCAGAAGATCTTCGACAAGCTCGGCGTGAAGTATGTGATCGTGGCCGCCACCTCCGGCGCCATGGGCGGTTCGGCGTCCGAGGAGTTCCTGGCCGACAGCCCCGTCGGCGAGGACACCTACGTCATCTGCCGTGAATCCGGCTACGCCGCCAATGTGGAGGCCGTGGTCACCGCCGCGCCGCCGGAGATCCCCATCGAGGGCCAGGCCGACGCCGTCGTGCACGACACACCCAACACCCCGACCATCGACACGCTGGTCGCCTGGGCCAATGCCGAGAACGTGCTGGGGCGTGAGGCCACCGCCGCCGACACCCTCAAGAACATCCTGGTCAAGCTGGTCTACCCGGACGGCAAGACCGAGATCCTCGGTGTCGGCATCCCCGGTGACCGCGAGGTCGACGAGAAGCGCCTCGAGGCGTCCGTCGAGCCCGCCGCCGTGGAGCTGCTCGACGAGGCCGACTTCAAGGCCAACCCCTTCCTGGTGAAGGGCTACATCGGCCCGAAGGCGCTGCAGGCCAACGGCGTTCGCTACCTGGTCGACCCGCGCGTGGTCTCCGGCACCGCCTGGATCACCGGCGCCGACGAGCCCGGCAAGCACTACGTCGGCCTGGTCGCCGGCCGCGACTTCACCCCCGACGGCACCATCGAGGCCGCCGAGGTCCGCGACGGCGACCCCTCGCCCGACGGCCGCGGCGTCCTGGAGGCCGCCCGCGGCATCGAGATCGGCCATATCTTCCAGCTCGGCCAGAAGTACACCGACGCCTTCGAGGTCGACGTGCTGGGCGAGAACGGCAAGCCGGTCCGCCTCACCATGGGCTCCTACGGCATCGGCGTCTCCCGCATGGTCGCGGTGCTCGCCGAGCAGATGCACGACGAGAAGGGCCTGCGCTGGCCCCGCGAGGTCGCGCCGTTCGACGTCCACGTCGTCATCGCCAACAAGGACGAGGGCGCCCGCGCCGGCGCCGAACAGGTTGCCGCCGAACTCGATTCCCTCGGCTTCGAGGTCCTCCTGGACGACCGCACCGCCTCCCCGGGCGTGAAGTTCAAGGACGCCGAACTGTTGGGCATGCCCTACATCGTCGTGGTCGGCCGAGGCTGGGCCGAAGGCAAGATCGAACTCCGCGACCGCTTCGCCGGAACCGCCGAGGAACTCCCCGCCGACACCGCCGTCGCCTCGGTAGCCGCCAAGATCCGCGGCTGACCCACCCCGAAACCCCGAGTGGCGCATCACCTCCAGGTGATGCGCCACTCCGCTTTCCGGCATCAGGCGTTGTGGCGGGCGGTGTATTCGAGGGTGGCGAAGACGAGGACTACCAGAGCGCTGATCTCCAGGAAGGCCCGGCCGAAGGTGGTCAGCGGCAGCACATCTACGGCGGCCAGGGCCGTCATCGCTACTCCGGACACGGCGTTGACCGCTGCCACGCCCATCGCGAACGGGGTGGGAATGGTGGGGCGGGCGGCGATCCAGCTCAGTGCCGCCGCGCCGCCGAGCATGCCCAGGCCGAAGAACATCGACACCGCGGTGGGCAGACCGAGGGGATCCCGCAGCAGGGGAGCGGTGGCCAGCAGCGCGATGCCGAAAAGGCCTGTGCTCCAGGAATCTATGCGCAGGACGGTGCGCAGGGGGAGGCGGGAACGTCGGGCAGTCAGCGTGGTCATTCGAAACTCCTTCTTGCCGAGGGCTCGCCGGTGTCGGCCGCCGAGTTCGACTGTGCCGGGGTGAGGTCGCGGTCTCAATAACCTCGGAGGTCATGGCCGCGCCTACCCGGCCGTCGATATGCTGCGGCGATGACCTCGACCATGCCCGGACCGGGCGCCCTGCTGCGGGACTGGCGGCAGCGGCGTCGCCTCAGCCAGCTGGACCTGGCCCTGGCCGCGGACACCTCCGCCCGCCACCTGTCCTACGTCGAGACCGGCCGCTCCAGCCCGAGTCGTGCCATGATCCTGCGCCTGTGTGAAACACTGGAAGTCCCACTGCGCGAACGCAATACGATGCTGCTGGCCGCCGGCTACGCCCCCGAGTACCGCGAGTCCGGCCTCGACGACCCCGACCTCGCGGCAGTCCGCTCAACCCTGGACGCCATCCTGTCCGCCCACGAACCCTTCCCCGCGGTAGTGGTCGACCGCCACTGGAACGTCGTCCTGAGCAACCGGGCCATGGCAGTCCTCACCAACGGCACCCCCGACCACCTCCACACCCCCAAACCCAACGTCTACCGCCTGGTCCTCCACCCCGAAGGCCTGATCCAACACCTGGTTAACGCCCACCAAATCCGAACTCACTTCCTCGAAACCCTCACCCGCCAAGCCACCACCACAGCCGACCCCCACCTAAC
>NZ_BAAFGR010000112.1:0-27911 GCF_041154655.1 Nocardia sp. JMUB6875 | reverse complement strand
GGTTTCCTGGGTCTGGCCACCGCGTCAGTATCGGCCAACACGGCGGACCTCACATCAGAGTCCATGTGCCACTCCTTGATTCGGAGTTACACCGTTGTTCTTACAGTCCCGACTGAGATCGCGGCAGTCGAGGTTCTCGACCGAAGCAGCCTCGGTTTCCGCGTCCTGAATCCTCGTGGAGGTCGCTATGTCGGCGGTGTGTATCGCTTGCCCCGGAGCGCGGGCTGAAGTCTGGCCGGGGCGGTGGTGTCGATGACCGTCACGACCGCGCGCGCCGACACCACCTCGGCGGCCGCACTGCTCGCGCACGCACGGGAATTGTGCCTGCCGGTGCTGACCGAATGGGTCGGATCGCTGCCACAACCGTTACGCCTGATGGGGGCCTACCACTTCGGTTGGTGCGACACCTCCGGATCCCCGGTCCATGCCCACCCCGGCAAAGCGTTGCGGCCGGCCCTGGTATTTGCCACCGCCACCGCGTGCGGCGCGCGCGCCCAGGCCGCGATACCCGCGGCCGCCGCCATCGAACTGGTCCACAACTTCACCCTGATCCATGACGACGTCCTCGACGTTGACCGGACCCGCCGCGGCCGGGCAACGGTATGGAGCGTGTGGGGCATCGCCGACGCCATCCTGCTCGGCGACGCCCTCCATAGTTTGGCTGTGCGAGTACTGGCCACCGACCTACCCGGCCCGATCGCGGCCGCCGCCGTCACGCGGCTAGAGACGGCGGCGATCGAGATGTGCCGCGGGCAGTCCGAAGATTGCCAGTTCGAGACCCGCCCACGGGTAGGCATTGATGATTACGTGCGCATGGCAATGGGCAAAACCGGCGCGCTGATGGGCTGCGCATGCGCACTCGGCGCGTTCTGCGCAGGCGCGGACGCGGAGACCGTGTCGGCGATGGAGCGATTCGGCCGTGAACTCGGCTTGGCATTCCAGTTCGCCGACGACCTGCTCGGCATCTGGGGCAATTCAGCAGTGACGGGCAAACCCGCTGGGGCCGACCTGGCCCGCCGCAAACAGTCGCTCCCTGTCGTGGCCGCCCTGCAATCGGACACGTCGGCCGCGGTCGAGCTGAACCGAATCTACCGGTCAACGACGCCCATGGCCCCGGCAATGATCGTGCGTGCCACTGCCCTCATCGAGGCAGCCGACGGGCGGGTGACCGTGCAGCGGATGGCTGAGCAACGCCTCGCGGCCGCGATCGAGGCACTGCCCGACCCACGCACGGCCGGTGAACTATTAGTACTGGCGCAGCTGGCCGTGCAACGGGACAGGTGACCCCGCCAAAACGAGACGCAGATGGGGTTCGGAATGGCTACAGGGGAACAACTCATAGGGGACCCAACGATAGGCGAGGAGAAGATCGCAGCCTGGTTTGATAATTGGTTCCGAAGGCGGTCAACCCGTCCTGTGCCGGGGTTGGCGTTCTCATCATGCTCAGCGGCGGAGCCACTTGAGGATCATCCACTCTCACCTGGTCGCGTTCACCCTCAGGAAGCGGCTCGGCCGTCGTGGGGGCGTATGTATACCGTCGCCCACCAGCGGGGGGATTGGACGGCGTCTTCCTTGGCGGTCGGTAGCACACGACCGGCTGCGGCACGTTCGCGAAGCAACTCGCTCGAAATTTCGGCAAGCAGGAGGACGCTATGCGGCTGGTGACCGCCAGTACGGCCCAGGTTCCGGGTCTTTACTGCCCGATAGCAAGGTTCGGGATCGAGCCCTACGACACCGTCTCAGAGACCTGCGCTTGGATAGAACGGTTCGGGCTGTGCGAATCGCGCAGACGAGAGGCCTATGCCGAGGCCGGCGCGTGGTTTGCGATCGACTCCTTTCCCTTCGCCGACCGGCTGGGCCAGAGGTTGATGGCACGGTGGAGCGTGGTGACCTTCATCTTCGACGACGACTATTGTGAGCCGTTGTGCAGCAGTGTCAACCCCAGCAAGCGAGGCAGGCTGTCATTCGACAACATGGCCAACTGTCTTATTGATGTGCTGGATCACCCCAATACTCCCCCCATGATCTCCGCCCCGCTGACGCGGGCGATGGCCGACTTCGCCGCGGATGTTGTCGGTCACTACCCCCGTGAAGTACTCACGTTGATAGCCGATGGTTGGCGAAGGTTCGTTCGCGGCCAGCGCTGGCAAATCGCTTTGCGTGGGAAGGTGCCCTCACTGTCGGATTTCTTCGAGGGCCGCATCGACAATGTCGCAATCTGGCTTACCACTGTGTTGGCCGCCGCCGGAATGGGGCTGGATCTTGCGGACGAATCGTGGCGCAACCCGGCCGTGCAGGCGATGATCTATTCCGGTTGGTCACTGCCCATGATCTACAACGAATGGGCCTCCTACGACAAGGAACTCGACGCGGGCACCAGCAACATCAACCTGGTCGATGTGGTCTCCCACCAGTTTGCCATAGGTTTGGACGACGCGGTCATTGAGACCGCCCGATTGCATGATCGGATTATGACGGTGTTTTTGGCGCTGACTGAGAAATGCGAAGCACAGAACGAGCTTCTGGCTCGGTGGGCGCAATTCATGCGGGCAGCGGTCATCGGCAACATCATCTACCATGCCAGAATCTCGCGTTACGGTTGGCCTCCTCTTGGCCAACTGGTCCTGCTCGACTGTCCCTGTCTGGACATCGGCACCATAGCGATCCCCGAAACAATCCGATGGTGGTGGCGTGAGGCTGGCCTTCTTCCTGTCGGTTGTGAGAGTTCGTAGTCATTCGCACCGGCGACGTGAATCCCCTGGTTATTTATGCACGTGATCTGTGATGCACCATTTGCAAGACGAGGACTGTCTACCCCCCGCGGAGCAGGTGCGGCCGGAATGGCGGCTGCGGCCTTACCTGTCGCTTCGACCGTTGATTTCGGCGTCAACACGGTGGCGTTTATCTTTGAGTTGGCAGGGGGCTAACATGGCCGGGCCCGACAGAGCCCCCCTTTGATGAGGTCGGTGTGCCTATTCGTGCATGCAAGCAGCAGCCCTAAATGCCGATGACGTGGCCGCGCGGTCACCTGCGGTCGTCGACGCGCAGGTCGGCATCCTCTATGAGGACTGTATCAACTGACTGGTCCGCGTGACATTTATCCGCTCTGACCAGTTCAGGGACGGAGAGGGCATTGTCGTGGTCACTTGTCCGGTACTGCGACACATGGCCGAAGCTGGACGTGTTCTGGGTCGTGTTCGCGGCCGCTTGGACAATCGCCCGCCGCATGCCGTACCGGGACATGTCTGCGTGGCTAGATACGTACCCAGTGAGATACTGGAGGCTGACTGACTTCAGCGTCTTCCCAACGCTTGGCTCACGCGCGACGTCGTACTGGAGCGAAAGAGCATATGTGTACGCGTCATTTATCGTGGCCGCGTCGGCGCAATCCGAAAGCAGGAACATGTTGTTATATTCCATCTCGTGCGAATGACGCGTGAGCGCATATATTTCATGAAAGAGCAGGCACGCCTCGCACACCTTGTCGATGTAAGGTTTATCCCAGTCGGTACTCCTGACGTCATTCGCGCATAGAAGCATATACAGAGATCCTCTAATTAACGCGTCCGGAATCCTTCTCTCCAGATAGTCGACGTAGGCTTGGCGATCACTTAGGATATGACGCCCTGCAGCCGTACATGTGTCCAGGGCGCGCTCGCAGGCCGCACTATATGAGTATTCGAACTCGGCCTGTATCAGCCGAAAGGCCACTGTGTCGTTTCCTGTGATCCTGGCGCATATCGCCCGGAGGGTTTCTCCAAAAATTCGGTTGTCGAGAACGGAGTCAAGGCCCTCTTCCGCCATCCATGGTCTGTCTGGCAATAGTGCGCACGAGAGGAATTTGATTGCGTCAGCAAGAGTCTTCTCGTCGTGATCCGCATGCCAATGTATCATCCATTGGATTCCGGTCTTAGCGCCCATCTCATAGTCGGCGCGGTATTGGGGGGACCCGAATAGTCACACATGACCTCTGCCGTTTTGCGGGTGATCTTCTCTCTAATGCTGAGTGCCCCGGCGAACACACTTTCACTACTCAAAGCAACCACTTCCATGCTCGGGTCGTCGTTGAGCTCGCTGCGTTTTCAAATCTATCGCGAGTTCGCGAGTTCGCGAGTTCGTGGGGGACGGCGTCCACCAGGTTGATGTTGTTGGTGCCAGTTCGGGAATTAGGGGCAGGGATATGCAGCCGCATTGTGTCCAGTACGGTGAGGGTTGTCCTCTAAGTCTCGCGGTTCTCGTTGTCATCCGCGAATCGGAGTGCTTCGGCTCGATAACCATTTGCCCAGTGACCGGGGCCATTACCCGCTCAGGAGGTGCTGCGCGTCGCGCAAAAATCGTCATCGACTGTGCCGGTGTTCGTAGATGCGCTTGTGCTCGTCTACTGCGGCCAATCGGAAGGGGTCGGCCGTATCTTCTGTCAGGCGGTTGTTCTCACCGAGTTGGGTTTCGTGGACTGCGCGGTAGTGCTCGTAATCGATGGGCTTGCGCCTGGTGATCGAGTCCTTGTGCGCCGCAGTGCGCAGATGCTCGCGATAGCCCTGTATGACCGTTCCGGCGAAGAATTCGGCTACGTTTCCCGACCCGTAGCTGAGTAGTCCAACGGGTCGGTCGGTGAGGTCGTCGGTGTGGTCGAGCAGGGATGCCAGGGCGAGGTAGAGGGATGCGGTGTAGCTGTTGCCGATCATGCGGTTGTAGTGGGTGGTGGCGCCGATGTCGGCTTCGATGGCGTCGGAGTTCGATTGTGCGCCTTCGTGATCCAGTAGGTGGCGGTGGGCTTTGTAGGCCATTTTGGTGAAGGGTTGGTGATAGCAGAAGGCTGTGAAGTCGGTGAGAGGGAGTCCGCCGTGCCGTTGGTAGTCGGTCCATGCGCCGGTGACGGAGTTGAGGTAGGCGGTGATGGAGAGTTTTCCGTCGACGAGGGCGGTGGTGCGGTAGTTGGGGCGCCAGAAGTCCATGATGTCGGTGGAGTAGAGGCCGGAGGGGGGGTCGAGGCGGAGGATGGCGGGGTTGGCGGTGATGAGCATGGCGGCTGCGGCGGCGCCTTGGGTGGGTTCGCCGGGGCTGTCGAGGTCGTATTTGGCGATGTCGGAGGCGATGACGAGGACTTGTTCGGTGGGGTTGCGGGTGACGAGGGCGGCGGCGAGTTGGAGGGCGGCGGTGCCGGCGTAGCAGGCTTGTTTGAGTTCGACGACGCGGATGTTGCGGGGGAGGTCGAGGAGGGGGTGGAGGTAGAGGCCGGCGGCTTTGGATTGGTCGACGCCGGTTTCGGTGGCGAAGAGGATGGTGCGTGGGTGGGTGGTGCCGTGGCGTTCAAGGATGGGGGCGGCGGCGCTGGCAGCCATGGTGACGATGTCTTCGTCGGGGGCGGGGATGCTCATGGCTTCTTGGCCGAGGCCGATGAGGTATTTGTCGGGGTCGATGCCACGGTGTTGGGCGAGGGTGGCGAGTTCGAGGGCGTAGTGGGTGGTGGCGAAGGTGAGGTCGTGGATGCCGACGGCTGGAAGGTTCATGGCTTCGTTCCGTTGTGTGTGGCCGGGCGTTCGTATCGGGTGTGGGCTCGCATGAGTTCGCCCGGGTTGGTTTGTGCTGCGAGCAGGGACAATTCGCCGCAGAGCACGGTGGCTGCGGCAATGGCTGCGAGGCGGCGGGCGTTGTCGCCGGGTGGCCGGTGTTCTCGGCAGCCGAGGCGGGTCAGGTTCTCGGTCACGAACGGCAGCTGTTTGCCGTTGCCGATGGTGCCGACGATGAGGTTGGGCAGGGTGCAGGAGAAGTAGAGGTCGCCGTCGCGGTCTTCGGTGTGGGTGATGCCTTGGGAGCCTTCGATGATGTTGGCGGCGTCCTGGCCGGTGGCCAGGTAGAAGCCGAGCAGCATGTTGGCGTAATGGGCGTTCGCGGAACGGATTCCGCCGGCCAGGAGGGTACCGATCAGGTTCTTGCGGATGTTGAGTTCGACGATGCGGGCGGCCGTGGTGTGCAGGCGCTCGTGTACCAGTGGTTGGGGTACGACGAGTTCGGCGACGAGATTCTTTCCGCGGCCGAGGATTGCGTTGACAGCCGATGCTTTCTTGTCGGTGCAGTAGTTGCCGGAGATCGACCCGTAGCGCAGTCCGGGGTACCGGAGCAGGATGTCGTCGATCAGTCGTTCGGCGGCGAGGGTGGCCATGTTGTGGCCGGAGGCGTCGCCGGTGGTGAATTCGAAGCGCAGAAACAGCAGGTTGCCAGTGATTTGATGGTGGAACCCGATCAGGTCGGCGTAATGGCTGCTCGCGGTGACGATCTCACGCAGATGCGGGAATTCCGCGCTGAGTCGCTGGACGGCGGTGTGGGCGGTGTAGGCGTCGTCGGCTTCGAGGAGGATCGAGCGGGTCATGCGGTCGTCGACGAGGGTGGCGACCACACCGTGGGCGACGGCCCGGGAGATTCGGGCGCCGCGCCCGACCGAGGGCCATACCGGTGATTCGTAGGTCGCTAGCGGCACCTCGACGGTGTCGTCGAGGACGTTGCCGGTGATGCGGATGGGGCCGACCCACTGCAAAGGCACTGCGGCACAGGCGGGTTCACTCATCGCGGGTCCCTCGGGTAGCTGTTCGGGGATTGGCTGCGCCGGGCGTAGCCGGCGGCGTCGATGCCGCGTAGGCGGCAGAATTCGGTCACCTCGCCGGTGAGTAGCAGATCGCATCGGGTGAGGTCGGCCGGGGTGGCGGCGCCGAGGACGGTCATGATCTGGCCGAGTTGTTGCAGCCAGGTCTGGATCGTCGCGATCAGGGTGTCGAGGCCCTCGTCGACCAGTGTCTCGAGGAAGCGGCCCGCCACGCCGGTCGCGCGAGCGCCCAGCGCGAGCGCCCGCGCGCAGTCGAGGGGGGAGCGGATGCCACCCGAGGCGGCGATGTCGATGCCGGTGACGTCGGTGGCGTCGAGCAGGCAGCACGCGGTGGATTGGCCCCAGCCCTCGATGAACGAGAAGTCCGCCGCGGCGCGCCGGTTGTTTTCGATGCGCGCGAAGTTGGTGCCGCCACGGCCACCGACATCGGCGACCGCGACGCCCATGTCCCGCAACCTCAGGATTGTCGCGCGGCTCAATCCGAAACCGACCTCCTTGACGATCACCGGTACCGGGCTGGCCACGACGATGGCCTCGAGCTGGCGTGGCCACGCGCCGAAGGATCGGTCGCCCTCGGGCATGACGATCTCCTGGACGGCGTTGAGGTGGATCTGCAGCGCGTCCGCCTCGATCAGGTCGATGGCGCGCCGCACCTTCTCCGGTGTCGCGTTCGCGTTGAGGTTGGCCATCACGAAGCCGTGCGGATTCTCCTGTCGCAGCACGCGGAAGCTGTCGGCGACCGAGGGGTCGGCGAAGTAGGCGCTCATCGATCCGGAGCCGATCGCGAGGCCGGTTTCGGCGGCGGCGATCGCCAGGTCTCGGTTGATTTCACCGGTGCGTGGGCTGCCGCCGGTCATGCCGTTGACGAACAACGGTGCGCGCCAATGTTTTCCGGCGAACTCGGTGGTTAAATCGAGGTCGGCGCTGTCGATGCCCGCCAGCGCGTGATGCACGAAGACCACCGCATCGAAATCGTTGGCCGCTGCACCGTTTCGGTGTTGGTCTACCGCGTGCCGGACATGATCGTCTTTGCGGTTGCCGATCATCGCAGCGCCTCCTCGGCCGTATGCACGTGTAGTGGGAGCGGTCGAATGCCGGCCCGGGTCCATAGATCGATCAGGTCGACCGATGCCCGGGATGCGTCCGCGCGCAGCAGCGCGATCCCGCAGTCGCCGCCGCCCGCGCCGGACGGCTTGGCCGCCGCGCCGACCGATTCGGCGGCCGCACACAGGGTTTCCAGGCGTGGAGTCATGATTCCGAGCGCTGTCGCGTCGTCGAGTTCGGTGAGAATCCGGCGGCAGCGGCGAATCTCACGCAGCACACCGGCGGCGTCGTCGGCGTCCAACGCATCGATCAATCGCAGGACCGAGCCGGCGCTGGCGGTGAGAAAATCGTTGTAGCAGTCGCTGTTTCGCCAGTCCGTGCCCCGCGACCGGGCCACCATGGCGGGGGTCGAGGCCGGTTCGCCGGTCCAACCGACATATAGTTGCAGACTCGACGGGGCCCGAAGCCGCCGCACCCGCAGCCTCGGCCAGTCGGTGCGCAGTGCGCCGTCCACCCCGTGATGTGTCACCAATGCCGAGACCTGTGCCCGGTCGGGGGCGTGGTAGGCGAGCCAGCCGCCCCAGGTGCTCGCCGCCACATCGCCACCGGAAGCGTTCGGGTTGGTGGCGAGGGTGGCCAGCATGGCGAGGCGGTATCGGTCCATCGTGGACAGGTCCAGTCCGTAGTGCGCGCTGAGCGCTGCGATGGTGGCGACGGTCACGGCCGAACTGGAGCCGAGCCCGAATTTGCGGCCGTCGCAGGCGAAGAGTGGTCTGCCGGTCACCGCGAGTCGAAAAGGTGTCGCCGAGTGGCCTCGTTCGGCTGCGAGCTGTTCGACCACCGTCGCTGCTGCCAGTACCGGGGCGAACTCGCCACTGGTCCCGGCACCGGCAGCAACGACGCGGTGTGCAGCGCGCACACATCGCAGGGCGAGACCGCCGTGAAGATCGGAGTGCACGACGACGCCCTGTGCCGGATCGGCGGTGGTCACGGTGACTGTGACGCAGCGGTCGACGGCGACCACCACCGCCGGATAGCCCGGCTCGACCACCGCGTATTCGCCGGCGATGAACAACTTGCCCGGTGCCTGGCGCGTGATCACAGCACGCTCCCTGTGGTGAGCGCCGCCCCGGGACCGGGCAGCGCGATCTGTGTGTCCACGAACGAGCCGACCTCCGCGAGCGCGGTAGCGACCGTCGCGGCGTCGGTGCGCTCGCACAGCACTTTGATGTTGGGTCCCGCGTCGATGGTGGCGTACGCGGCGACACCGTCGTTGCGCAGCACAACAATTCGATCCAACACCGCGATCGAGCGTGACGACAGATACCGGATCGACGGGCGCGCCGCCAGCATGGTCGCGTGCATCCCGAAGGCATTGCGCTCGGCGATCTCCCCGACGACCGCGAGGTCGCCGCGGGCGATTGCCGCGCGCATCTCCGCGAGATCGGGTGCGCAGGTATTCGCCCATGGCAGATACAGCGGTGAGGTGGTGATGGTGTGGCGCATCGCATCCCGGCTCGACAGCAGCTTCGTCGACCGATCCAGGACCGCGACCACGATGGCGGGATCCAGCCCATCCGCTTCGATCGGCTCGGCATAGGAACCGAGGTCACCGGCCACCCCGGAGCCCACCCCCGCGTGCCACTGCGCGAAGCCACCGAAAATCGACCGGCACGCCGACCCGGAGCCGCGCCGCGCCAGCCGCGACAGGTCGCGGCGATCCAACTCGAGCCCGTACGCCTCAGCCGCGGCCACCGCCAGCGCGGCGAACCCACCGGCCGAGGACGCCAAACCGGCCGCGGTCGGCACCGTGTTGACGGTGACGACCTCGGCGCGCTCGTCGCGACCCGCCAGCGTCCGAACCAGGTCGAGGAACCGTTCCACCCGGTGCAGTACCTGCCCGGTAGCAGCACGGCCGGACAGGATCACCACGTCGGTGCGAGCGTTCGGTGTCACGGTGACACGAGTAGTGGTGGGATACAGATCGAGGGTCATCGACAGACTGTCGGCGACGGGCAGAACGAACTCCTCATCGCGTTTGCCCCAATACTTGACCAACGCGATATTCGGGTGAGCGACCGCGACCGCGGATTCTCGCGGCCTGGAACCCGTTCCGGGAAGACACTGCGCGGCAACCGTTTCGGTACTCATCACACCTCGCCACCGATGTTCACCATCCAGGTGCGCACGGCACCGGCCGCCACGAGCGCCGAGTCCACCGCCACCGCGGCATCGATGTCGGTCGCCAACGCTAGGACGCAACCGCCGAGGCCACCTCCGGTGAGTTTCGCGCCCAGCGCCCCGGCATCGAGTGCGGCCGCGCAGAGTGCATCGATTTCGGGGGTGCTGAGCCCCAACAGGTCCAGCAGCCGCTGATATTCGATGAGCCGAGCACCCAACGCCGGGCCCCGACCCCACATCACATCCATCGCGGCGGCCCGAGTAAGCGCCGCCGCCCGGTCGAACAACAGCCCCACAGCCGCCGGATCTTGATCGAACCGGGCCCGCACCGCACCCACCGCCGTGCTGGTAGCCGCCGTGACACCGGTATCGGCGATCACCAGCACCGCCGACAAACCGACCACCAGCGGCCACCCGCGGCCCGCTCGAAACCAAATCGGTTCCGACGCAACCGCGCAGCGTGCGTCGACGCCGCTCGCACGCCCGTGCGAAACCTGTTCACCCCGCTGCACCAGCTCGTACACAACCCCCGGATCAGGTTCCTCACCGCACAGATCAGCGACAGCATGCACCGCCGCCGCGGCACACGCGGCACTGGATCCGAGACCACGACCGAGCGGAACACGATTGTCGACCTCGAGGCGCACCACACGTGCATGCCCCCACAGCCGCAGCGCGGCCTCCACAGCGACCGCGGTACCCGACGACAGCGCCGAGGCTCTGCTCAGCGACTTAGCGATATCGCGGCGACAGTCGATCCACAGCGTGTCAGTGCTCGCGCCGGTTCGGCTCGCCGCGGCGGAATCGCAGGCGACGACCTCGACCCGCAACTCAGGAACCGGCCATGCGATCGCCGGGGTTCCGTAGACGCAGGCATGCTCACCCAGCAAGATCACTTTGCCGTGCGCACTGCCGCGCCCCGCGCTCGGTGCACCCTCGGCTTCCTGCAACCGAAAAGTGGGTGTCGCCGGCTCGAGGACAGGGTGCCGAACTTCGCCGGAGGGCCGCTGATTCGAAGCATCCTTGCCGACCGCTACCTCCGGCGCCGCCCCGTCCAAGACCTGTCCGCGCAGGGCACTCTCGTGGTGGGCGATCATGATGCGGACTCCTGGAATCACTATCGAGTCGTCCTGTTCCCGGTCGCCGCGTGTGGCGCGGCCGGTTACCTGTCCGAATCCACGCTAGGCGGCAGTCCGGGCGACTCTCGCGCAAGCGATTGGACACCGTCGCGACGGCGTCGGTGGGTCGCTGCCGCGGTCGCGTCAGCCGGTCCAATTCGCGAACGACCCACGAGGCCAATCAGGTCTGGTGATTCGGCACCGAATTCTGTTGGGGCGGCGTTATCGAGGGGATTTGCGGACCTGGCGTTGAGAGGCAGTCAGCCTGCCGCGGGGGTGCGAGGGTGGCCAACTGCCGCAGACCGTGCAGGATCTTGCCCTCGGTGGACAGGTAGAAGTCGGTCCGGTCGAAGCGGGGTGTGGTGGCGAACATCAGGTACAGATATTTGAAGTTCTCCGCGAAACCGTAGGCGGGGAACAGATCCCCGAGCCGCACGGGTGTGCTGGTGACATCGTCGACGACGGTGTAGCCATTGCGCACGCGCGCGTGGTCGCGCATCGCCTCGAAGTAGCGCCACGCCGTGTTCGCGTAATACGGGTCGGAGGTCTGCAGGTACAGATCGAAGGCTGCGTTGTGGTATTCGGGCCGAAACTGATTACCCGGGTTGGTGACGGTCCCTGTGGCGTAATCGATCTCCTCCGGCAAGACCGGGAACCGGTCCAGCATTGCGGTCCAGGTGTCGTAGTACGCCCGCGCCAACGGCAACTGCCCGGCGTGGCCGAGTACCTCCGGCCAGAACGATGCCAGCTCGGATTGTCTGCGGCCCAGCAGGGCCCCGGTGCGGTAGTCGATCTGCCGGTACCAGGTGTGGCCCTGGTAGGTCTCGACCGCGTGGGCGGTGAGCGCGGTGTCGAGCAGATGGAACCAGTCGCGGCACTCGTGATCGCCGAACAATACCCAACCGCCCCACAGATATTCGTAGAATGAGTCGCTGGGCTGGTTCGGGGCACGGTCGGTGGTATCAACCCAGACGCCGGTGTCGACATTCAATCGTGTCCCCATCAGGTCCAGCTCGGAGCGCCGGGCCAGGACCGCCCGCTGGGCGGTTTTGGCCGCGTCAAGATACTTCCGGTCCCCGGTCAGCCGTGTCAGAGTGCCGAATTCGAGAATATTGGTGCCGATTTCGGCCAACGCGGGAGTGTTGCCGGACACGGCACCGGTGCGCAAATTGACCGTGCTGTAAGGCATCCCGGTCGGTGACGCGAAGGCCGGCAGCAACCGGTCGGCCAGATCGACGGTACGAACCAGCAGCGTGTTGTTTCCGGTGGCCAGGTATCCGGCCAACAGCCCGCCGACCAGACGGATGATCGACTCGAAGACATTGAAATCGGCGTCGATGCCGAAATCCAGGTGCTGCTCGATCCACGCCACGCTCGTGTCCAGTTCGGAGTCGAGCTCCATCACGTACAACGTGTCCAATGCCTCGATGATGGACAGGCCCACCGGATGACCAGCTGCGAAGAACTCGCTGAACCCGCCGGTCAGCGGGCGGAGCTCGTCATGGCCCCACGCGAACCGGCGGTATGCATTCCACACATGCAGAAACTCGCCGCGGACCTGCTCTGGTCGGGAGGCGTAATCCGCGGTCGCGCGACCCCGCCCGGTCAGGCTCGTCGCGGCGAGGGCCGTTGTGGTGAGGGCCGCCAGTGCCGCGCGACGCGACCACAACCGTCCGACCACCGCGTGCCCGCCCTCCCGTCGTGCCGTTCACCAACCGATCAGCAATCCGGCACCGGCGACGAGCAATGCCGACGAGGACTACAAAATACCTGCTCACGACACACGGATACCGCGATCGGCGCAACCCTAGAACAGCAGACGCCGAATCAATAGCGACACACCGGCAATCACATTCGCATCGGGAACGACCAAACTGAAGGAGGGGTCCTGGACTGGCAGGCTTGACCAGCGGTGATGTCGAGTGGTACCGGGTAGCGTGTACCAGGTACACGAGCGCCGTGGGCGCTATGCCCGCGGCGCGGTGCCGCTGATGAAGCGGTGGATGGTGGAGCGGTGGATGGTGGAGCGGCCGACGCTGTATTCCTCGGTGAGGTCGGCCAGGCTCGCGTCGTCGTCGGGGTCGTGGTAGCGGCGGTGGATCGTTCTGCGTGCGGCGAGAGGCAGTTTCGGCTGTTTACCTTTGAGGCGCCCCTTGGCGCGGGCCTTGGCCATGCCCTCGCGGGTGCGCAGGTGGTTCAGGTTGGCCTCGAACTCGGCGACCATGGCCAAGGTTTCGGATCCTGGACAAAGACGTTCACCGATCCCAGGCTGTACGCCGCGATCGTCGACCGACTCACCTTCGGTGGCAACATCATCGAAACAGGCACTGACTCATACCGGCTCGCTCACACCAATGCAGCTGCAGCCCAACGGAAATGATCCACAGGTGGTCAAACAGTGGTAGTTTCGTCCAGCTGTTTCCACCACCACGCGATCGTGGGGATCGGCAGCGGTTCGACGCTGGTGTCGGTTGGTGTGGTTGTCCACCTGAGCCCTTGGGTGATGTTGTGGTCGGGGAGCCGGTCTCGGTCGCCAGCGTCGGCATAACGGGGGGTGGCATCGTGGCATTGGATGCTGCCCCGAATGAAGTGGGCCAGATCATCGAGGTAACGCTGCAATTCCGGGCTCGCACCGCGTGACAGCTGCTCGTGCAGCGCCAGAAAGAGCGTCATCACCCGGTCACGCATCGCCGTTTCGCTGATAAGAGCTTGCTCGAGGGAGCACCGGTTGTGATGCATCAAGACGCTGAGGATGTTGGCGTCGGTCGTCGACTCGCGAAGTTCTTTGGCATACGACAGGACGTCGTTGTCCCAGCCCACCAGCAGAAATGTCGCTTCGGCTACGGCGCGAACAGCAGGGGCACTGCGCACCTCACCAGGCAATTGGAAGTCATCGACGATCTCGGCGAACGCGGCAAAGATCCACGATCCTATGGTCCACATCCGGATGGCTGTGTAGTCGGCCAAGGTCGGGATGATGCCTTGTTCGGTGTTATTGGACTCCCACGTGCACCCAAGCAGCCAGATCCGCACTCCGTCGACAAACCGGTGGTATTGCTGAGGCGTGACGCTGGCCTTGATGCGTGCGGCAATGTCTTCCAGCGCCGTGATCAGATGGTCGTCGCACATCTGGGATCCGGGCGCTTCGAGGCCGCGGATGATCCGGCAATGCAGGTCCAATGTCTCCGCGATGGGTGGTGCGGCAGCAACAGTGTCGTGGTGGGTGTCATCGAAGGCGAAGGCCCATTGAATGAATTCGGCGAAGTACTGGAGCCGATCCTCTCGGCCGGTGGGCAGGATTCGGCACACGAACTCAGAGGCGTTGGACGCGATGCCCCACGCCCGGTCGGCATCGTTGCGATAGAGGCCGAACTTGTCCATCCAGGAGATCGCGCGTTGTTCGATGCGGTCGACCTTCGGGTGGATTGCGGGCTCGATCGGGCAGTAGAACGGCGGCAGTCGCCACTGGGTTTCAGAGATGGGCGAACTCATCATGTGTCCTCCTCCCGGTCACCGATCACTGCCGGCATAGAAGCAGGCCAGGTCGGCAAGTTGAGTTCTACTGTCACGGTCGGGAACCAGCTCGCTCAGGAAGTGCATGGCCTTATCGAGTTGATACTCGATCTCACTCTGGGTCCGTCCGAGTCCGCCGCAGCGTTCGACAAGGTCGGCGGCCAGCGTCGCCTCGTCGTCCTGCATCGCCTCTTGGCCGCCACTGCCATAGAACACTCTGAGCCGGTCGCGGTTGGGGCCAGCCGTGCTCAGAGCTGAGATCACCGGAAACGTCTTCTTGCGTGCCTTGATATCGGACAGTGCCGGCTTGCCGGTGCGTGTCGGGTCGCCCCAGATCCCGAGAAGATCGTTGTTGAGCTGCCAGATGAGACCAAGACGGTTGCCGAATTCAGCGAGGCCATCCACCAGTTCTGCACCAGCGCCCGCGAGCAATGCCCCGAGGGCACACCCACAGGCCACGAACGCACCGGACTTTGCCGCGACCATGTCGAGGTAGTCCTCGACCGTGACGTCGGCGCGGCGCTCGAATTCGACGTCAAGCATTTGGCCTCGGTTGACTTCCTGCACCGCGCGGGCCAGTCGCCCAGATGACTCGGCCGCCACCGCAGGCTTCGCCTCGACGAGAATCGCAAATGCCAGTCCGACCAACGCATTGCCGGTGAGGATGGCCGCCGGCATCCCGAAAGCCGACCATACCGCCGGTCGTCCGCGTCGTGTCAGGTCTGCATCGATCACGTCGTCGTGGATCAACGCCGAACCGAACGCCAGCTCGCACGCTATCGCCGCCGGCATTGCCGTTTGCCGTGAACTGTCGATGACCGAGCCACACAGCAGTGTGATCACCCCAAGGCGGCGCCGCCCGCTGGGCACGACACCGGCCCGACCATCAATGCCTGTCCAGCCGAAAAAGTACTCGGCACAGCAACGCACCGACAGATCCAAACGCTCCACAGCCGCACGAAGCGGTGGCTCGATGCTCACCTGACAGTCCCGCAGCGTGGCGTTCCCCTCGACCGGGGCATTCGTGACGTTCGTAACTCCTCCTCAGACCCAGCGAGACTAGACCTGAACGCCACCAGCCTCGCCAACCCTGTTGGGGCCGCTACACAAGACCCAAGTCGGGCCAGCCGACGTGACCATTTTTGGATCAAACATTCTTGGACGTCTTCGCGCGTCACGGCCTGCGGCACAGATGGTGGCAAACGGGCGAACGGGCCCTGCGAGTCCGGCCAAGGCGGGGCTGGCGTCGAGGATCGCGTCGAGGTGCTGGCCATCGGCAGGATCGAGGTGAGCGGGGTCGGTCATGAGCCAGCCGACGACCCGTCTGACCGCGGGCGGCTTGACTGTTGCCCGGGAAGCCGGTTGCCCAGCGCGAAATGGATGTAGATAGGCGCGAACAAGATTCGGGCGGCCCCGGAAACCGCGGGCGGTGATCTCGTCGAACAGTTCGGTGGCATTGGTGGCGCCTTCGGCCCAGCGTTTTTGCAGGTAGGGCTTGAATTCGTCGAGGATGCTGTCTCGGTATCCGGTGCCGTTGTTGACCAGCAATTCCTCGGCAGAATCCGCGCGGGCGAAGCGCCGCACTGTTCCGCGCGCCAGACCCAGCCTGGTGCAGATCGCCCGCAGGCTCAATCCCTGAGCGATCAGCGCATGGATTTCGTTGTGGCGTTGGCGGGTTCGGATCGCGGTGCGGTCGAGGCGATCCGATGGCGGGGGTGGCCCAGCGATCGGCCGGCTCTGATCGGTGAGTACGGGTGTCGCTTCGCGCTCCAGGCTCGGTTCGATGGAAGTGGCTGTGCTCAGGCAGTTTCGGTGCCGTGCGACTGTGCGCTCGACCGCGGGGGCGAGGTTGTTCCAGATGTGCCAGCGATCAGCCACTTGGATAGCGTGAGGCGCGCCGACGGCTGCGCCCTCGGCATAAGCCCCGGCCCGGTCGCGGCAAACGATCTCGACGCCTGGATGGGCGCGTAACCAGGCGGCGAGGGTTTCGGCCGTGCGATCGCCGAGGACCTCGATCGGCCGACGCGACTCGATGTCGATCATCGTCCCGTAGTGGTGTCCGCGGCGCAGCGCGAAGTCGTCGACTCCCAGCACTCGTGGTGTCGGCCTGACCGGATCCGGGAGCGCCCGAATGTGCCGCAGCAACGTCATGCGGCTCACCGATACCGCAAGATGCCCGCTCAACCGCGCTCCGGCGCGTCCGCCGAGTGCCAATGCGACCGCGCGCAACACTCGCTGCGATACCGCGGTGCCCCTGCGTGTCAGGCTGAGTTGAGTCCACTGGTTCACAGCAAATCGGCCTGACGCGGGGCGAGATCGGATCGACCTTCTTCATGACCACCAGAACGAGGACCGCAGTCGGCGGGGGCCAGAATGGACGGATGGATTCCCCGGGGCCACGAGCCGACGAGCCCAAGCGGCGCCGCGCGTTCAGCGCGGCCGACAAACTCGCTCACCTGGAAGCCTACGAAGCCGCCGTCGAACACGGCGACGGTGGCGGATATCTGCGCCGCGAGGGCCTGTATTCGTCGTTGATCAGCGAGTGGCGCAAGCAACGCGACGCCGGAGTACTCGCGGGCAAGAGGCCCGGCGAGAAGATCGGCAAACTCACCGCGGAGCAGGCCGAGATCGCCAGATTGCGGCGGGAGAACGAGCGGCTCAACAAGCGCCTGGCCACGACCGAGACCGCGCTCGACATCATGGGAAAAGCACACGCTCTCTTGGAAACTCTTTCCGAGAGAGCGTATTCCGACGAGCGGCGCAGGAAGCGTTGACCGCCGCCTATCGGGCGTTGACCGCCGCGCAGGTCTCGACACGGCGGGCAGCGGTGTTGACCGGGCTGGTGCGCTCCACCGCGATCCGCCGCGACAAGGGTTGCCCGCCACCCACTCCGGCGGCGGTGGAGCCGGTCAACAAACTGACCGTGCTGGAGCGGCGCCGAATTCTGGAGGTCCTCAACAGTTCTCGGTTCGTCGACCTGGCGCCGTTGCAGATCTATGCCCAGCTGCTGGACGAGGGTATCTATCTGTGTTCGGTGTCCACGATGTATCGGGTGCTGCGGGAAAACCGTCAAGTCAGCGAACGGCGGCGTCTGGCCCGGCATCCGGCGAAGGTATGCCCGGAACTGGTCGCGACCGCACCCCGGCAGGTGTATTCGTGGGATATCACCAAGCTGCCCGGCCCGGTCAAGGGGCAATACTTCGATGCCTACGTGATGATCGACATCTACTCCCGCTACCTCGTCGGCGTCCATGTCCACACCCACGAATCCGGTGCCCTGGCAACGGAATTGATGCTCGAGATCTTCGGGGTCCACGGCATCCCGCAGGTCGTGCACGCCGACCGGGGCACCTCCATGACCTCCAAATCGGTGGCCGCGTTGCTCGCTGATCTCGAGATCACCCGGTCGCATTCGAGGCCGCGGGTGTCCAACGACAATCCCTACTCCGAATCGCTGTTCAAGACCTTGAAATACGGGCCGGAGTTCCCTGATCGCTTCGGATCACTCACCGAGGCAAGGCAATTCATGGATTGTTTCACCGGGTGGTACAACCACGAACACCGCCACACCGGCCTCGGCCTGCACACCCCCGCCGACGTCCACTACGGGCTCGCCGGCAGCAAAGCCACCGCCCGCCGGGCCGTGCTCGACGCCGCCCGCGCCCGGCACCCACACCGCTTCGCCGGCACCGCCGCACCGAAGATCCTCGACCTACCCGACACCGTCTGGATCAACCGACCCGCCAACCAGGAGACCGACACCCAAGCGGCATAACACACCCACTGGTCCCATTCAGCTTGAAAAATTCCGGTATGGCATCGAGCCGCTCGGTGGCTGTGGTGTCATCGCCGTCGTGCAATGCGGTACCGACAGCGCGGAGAGTGGCGAGGTGGTGTCGCGGGCGGCACCGACCGGGCTGGATCGGATCATGTTGTGGCGCTCGACCGCGCGGGTGAAGGCGGCGTTCAAGGTGTCCCCGGTGTCCTGACTCTCGCGATCAGGCGGACACCAGCCGGGGACAGCCCAGTGAGATCATCTGTATGTCAACAGCTCCGGATTACGCGGGCAGCAGGTGGTCGTTCACGCAGCGGTCCCAGATACCGCCTGCAACATACCCGCCCCGCTTCTTGATCCGTGGCAGGTCTTCACAGATTGCCTTCTCGTATGCTGCCTTCCGCTTCTCAGGGAGCTGCGCGAGTGCGTCGCCCTTCTTGTACTCGTCCTTCATCTTGCCCGCGAACTCCGGTTCCAGATTTGCAAGCTTTTTCTGGTATTCGTATGGTTTCGCGCATACCTTGCGCCGGGTTTCGTTGGTCAATTCACGCTGGTCGGTCAGCTCCAAGCGGGCTACTTCGGCTGGCCAGTCACTCATTTCGGTGGGGTACATCTTTTGAGCCGCGTCGATTGCGGCCAAACCCTCGTCCGTGTACTCCATCTTCCGATCGCACAGCGCCATGTCGAGTTGGCGGTCGCCAATCTCCCCGGCAGTTGCGGTCTGTGCGCCGGTGACTGCGATGACCGCGATCGCGAGGACAGTACTTGCTACGGTGACGACGCTGCGAATCATTGGGAGAGCCCCTTCGGTCTCATGCGCTTCGCGCTCTACGCTGTCGCCGTCTCACCGTATCCGCCCGTGAGCGCCGGTCCCAGCAAACACACCGAGAGACGACCGACACCACACCCGTTGCAGGCTCGTGCCAGGCCACGTCGCACAGTCTGTCGCGCAGGTCGTTGTGGACAGCGGCGATCTCGGCCACTGTCCGGTGACGTCATTCCACCCGCGGCCCGTCCGGGAGGCGCGGCGCAGGTAATCGGCGGTGTAGTCGGGACCCAGCCAGGCGCCGTGCCCGAGCACCGACCCGTACTCCATCAACCCCGCCGCCAGAAAGATCTGCTGGCCGTGCTTGATGTCGTCGGCGGTGTAAAGCAGCTCCCCACTGGGACTTTCCACCCGATCCGGGATGGGCGGCCCGTCGTCGTAGGTCCGGAAAGCCAGCATGCCGATGACAAAGAACCCGAAGATCGCGACCAGCGCGCACCCCTGGATCCACCCTTTACTCACCAGCAATGGTCGCCGGTCCCGAACCGTCATCCCGATCCTCCGTCCGTTGAATCGAACTCACTGATCGAATAACTCCGCGCACTACCCGAAAGCCGTGGGGGCTGTCGACGCCGCGATCGCGTCGTCGAACCACACCGACTCCACCAGGTGGCGATGGCTGAGATCGCCCTGCCTCAGCACGACATCATCACCGACGATGGCTACCGTACAGCTATCAACACGCGAGGAAGTGCCGGCCTTCGCCGAGGAGACTCAAGCGCGACGCCCGTTGCGAGTGGATCGTCCGAGATCACGAAACAGGTGGTCACGTGGATATGGCGTGTTCCCTTCGCGTCTGCGGAGATGAGGGTGCCGTCGCGTGTACCGTCGCGGGTCATGACCGCATCGTCGGCGGCCGATGTCGGGGCCGTACAGCTCACCGCATGGATCACCGAGGCCACCGGCATCCTGCGGCAACTCGGGCCCCAACCCGCGCCGGTACACCTCGCCTACGCCATCAACGGGTTCATCGCCGCACGTCGGGCCAGCGCACTTCTCATCGCTGTCACCGATGCCAACTCCAACGAGATCGACAACCATGACCTGGTTCTCGGCATTGCCCTCGAGGGCGAGCCGATGATTGTCGAGGCCGTCGGCGCCCACGTCGCCGGCAAACACGTTCACGACGACACCGACCTATCGAGGTTCGCGGCTCCGCTGACGCTCGACGTCCAGGCACAGATGCTCCTCCGCCGCGCCACTCGGGACATTTCCGCGGTCACACGGGATCTGCTGACGACCGTGGCGACCGGCCATCGGACCCCCGGCGCACTGCGCGCCACGGCACGCGACGCCGCGGCCGGCGCGGACGTTATCGCCATGATCTACGACGACGACCTCCGGAAGGCGCGCCCCCTTCGCGAAGCCGCGACCATAGGGCAGAGTCCGGCCCGGCAGATCCTGTTGTGGTGAGACCCCGGTGGCGGAGGCTGCGACGTGTGCGCATCCGCCCCGTTCGCACAGCTTCTCTAACCTTTGGAAAGCGAGCTGCTCCCGGATGGGGGTAGCGATGAACCACTTCCGGGTTTGGGGGGCGCGGGCTGCGACGGCGGAGTGCCGGGATCGCGGCGGTGGGGCGGTGAAACCGGAGGCTGCGGTTTCGCGGCGGTCTTCATGGTGCTGTCGATCCACGCTCTGACCGAGGTGATACCTACCATCTCGCCGGTGCTGCCGTTACTCCGCACCGCGATTCCGACCTGCCGCCACGAGCCGTCCTGCTTCGCGACCACCGGTCCGCCGGAATCACCCCCGGCCACGGTGTGGCCAAGCTCCCCAAAGTAGACCTCATCCTGGTTGACCTGGTCTGGGTAGACGCGAGCCTGAGCATCCAGCTGCTGCAACTTATTCGGAAACGTGGCCGACGTATGGCTGGGGTCTGGCCCTGGACAGGCCAGCCCCCCGAAGAGCGGTTCGAAGCAGAGCGCGCCCCAGCCAAGAACCCGAATAGCGGCATTGTCGGCTACAGCGCTGTCGGATAGCGCGATGGACTTCATCGCACTGGGCGCGTTCATCCGTAAAAGGGCCACGTCCAGTTGGGGATTCCGATAGATCTCCGCGACACCTTCGGGCTTCTCGGGACTGTCCTCGTTGTGATCGTCCGGCAACCCGATCCACACCATGACATCACCGACCGCGACCATGGGTCGGTCTTCAGGCCACTGAAAGTTGGAACCGTCCGGGTAAACGCTGACGCAATGCGCAGCAGTGAGTATCCAACTGCCACTGAGGAGTGACCCTGTGCAATGTCCCTGCCCAGTGATTTCACCCGTATCCGGATCGTGTTTGTCGACCAGCAGCTGGGCCACCCAGGGGTAGCTCTCGGTGGCATCGACTCCCCCTACGATCGCGTCGGCCGGACCGGCGGCCAGGCCGCCGAAGGTCAGAGCCGTGACTGTCGTGGAGGCGAGGACGATCGGCCAGCGGATACTCAAAGCAACCTCCCGGTGTTTCGGCGCGATTCCGACGCCGATGCGCTATTACGACGTTGTCCACGACCTGATCAAGAAGCGCCCACTGGCAACATACTGGCAATAATCGGACAATTAAGGTAGCCACGCCAAATCGGGCGCAGGCCCGCCACGAGGAGCTCCCAAAGGAGGCCACCCACCCAATGGCGCGCACCGGGTTACGCGGCAAGCTTCGCCCGGCGCCGGTAATGCTGCGGAACGCGAACGGGTCAATTTCCAGACAATGAGAAGAATCCAATACGCCTTTATGGATTAGGCGTCGAATTTGCCCTCTCCCGTCCTTGGTGATTACCATTACAGCAACTACGAACACGAAGGTTGAATCCATGGCACGCAAGGTCATCGTGGAACTGGTGGACGACTTCGACGGGAAGTCCAAAGCACAAGAAACGGTCCAGTTCTCCATCGATGGGGTCGCATACGAAATCGATCTGTCGGAATCCAACGGCGCGAAACTTCGCGCCGCTTACGAGCGGTGGACGCCACATGCACGCAAGACCGGGCGCGCACCGAGGAGCAAAGACGCGACCGGCAGGGCCCGCTCGACTGCCGACCGCGAACAGACGCAGGCCATGAGAGATTGGGCACGAAAGAACGGTTTCGAGGTCTCCAGCCGCGGACGGATATCCGCCGAGATCGCTGCGGCCTACAGCAAGGCAAACAAGTAACGTCCGATACGTCACGAGCCGGGGTCCGGCCTTTCCCGGACCGGACCCGCACGCTCGACTACGCTCTCGCGGCGCACCTCGCCCAGATGAGTTGTGAACGACCTCAGCACCATTGTCGCGAGGTTCGGCCCGACGGGTCAGCTACACCAACGGCATTCACTCCTGGCCCTACTGGCAAGACGACGTCGACGCCATGCTCGCCGACCTCAGCAACCACATCGGGTAACCAGCGAGGCGCCCGTCCACCGTCGGATATGGGCCGCACGACTTCGCCGAGATTCGGACGGCCTATCATCCACGACAATTTGGTTGGCGTACGTCCTCGTAGTTCACCTGGAATACCGATGAGTCGGTGTCGCTGACGGTGATCTGGGAGTTGTCTTTCTCCTCGTCATCGCCGCTGTTGACCTGCCACCGGCGGAATGTTCCGCGGTTGCCGATAAGTCCTGTTTGTCACGGCGTGTCGCATACGGTGCGACCACGGCCGGCTGCACCACAATTCGACCGTTAGGATCTGCAGCCGTCACTCCCAGAGCCGTTTCACCGTTCATTCCGCAGTCCTGCGTTGACCGAACAAAAAAGGGTGAGCGTGTGCAATTGATGTTCCGGGGTTCGTCCGAATCCTCCAGCGCGACAGGGCAGTCCTTCGACTTGGCGGATCGTCGCGTCGGCGTCACCCGCCGGGTCGAACGATTCATGGGCATAGCCGCGACTCGTTCGAACAGCGATGCCTACCTCGATGGAGTCCGAGCGCTCGCGGTGCTCGCAGTGGTCACTCTTCACTCGCGGGCCGCGGCACCCAAGCCCGACGGGATGCGCTGGTTCGGCCTGGATATCGATTTCGTCCTCCGCAACCTGTACCTCGGCGTCGACCTGTTCTTCGTCTTGAGCGGTTTCCTGTTGGCGCGTCCGTGGTTTCGGGCGGAGTTCGCCGGCCGCCCGCGCCCGGACCTCGCGACATTCTGGCGGCGCCGGTTCGCGCGGATCGCTCCCGGCTACTACTTCAACCTCAGCGTGACGGTCTTCGTCTTCGCCGCGACCGTGATCCCCGCGCAGACGCTCACCGGTGCGCTCGGGTTGTGGACCATCGGGGCACACCTGCTGTTCGTGCAGAACTATGTTCCGGCGGCGTCCACCGATTTCAACTACAGCAATATCGGCTGGTGGACCCTCACAGTCGATATGACCTGGTACCTCGTGTTGCCGGTGGTCGCGACCGTGTCCGTCGGACGCCGCTGGAAGATGGCTCTGCCGACGATCATCGCCATTTCGATCGGATGGATCCTGCTTGCGCGGTCTGGATTGCAGTGGCTGGTCGACGTGCTGGCGGCAAGTTCCGATGAGTACGACCTGCGCGTCGTCGGAGTGAGCGCGCCGCCGCCCAGACAGTCCGCGACTCCGGCTCCAGCTGGCCACAGTTCCCGGCTCAACGAAACGTCCGATACCTCAGCGACTCGGTGCTGGTTTCGATCGAGATCGTCGCCACCGACCCGCCCTCCGCGCAACGGGCGGCAGCCGATGCGCTGCACGCCACCCTACGCAACTACCCCGCCGGATAACTGTTCTGCTGCCACTGCCGCGAACCACGCCCGAAATCGTGTGTCCTACCAGCGTTTTGCATAGTAGAAACCGTACGCTCTGGACATGCACGCCACCTTTTCGCGGGCCTTCTTCTTGCGGGGCGCGATCGGGCTCGGAGTCGCCGGTTGGGTGGCGGGCCCCGGTCGGTTCGGCACAGCGCATGGCGAGGCGCCCGCGGCGGATTGGGTCAAACTTCGAAGTCAGGTGCAGGGCCGAGTGATTACCGCCGGAGACGCGGACTATGGCAAGGCCAAACAGGTCTTCAATACACGATTCGACGACCGGACACCGGCGGCCGTCGTTCAGGTGGCGAACGTCGACGATGTGGCCGCGGCGGTCAGGTTCGCGGCCGAGAACGATCTCGTCGTGGCCGCCCGGGCAGGCGGCCATTCGTACGTGGGCGCTTCGACGGCCAACGGCGCGCTGATCGTCGATGTGCGGCGGTTGACCGGCATACATTGCCGCGAGGGGAAAGCCGTGGTGGCAGCAGGGATGTCGATGTACGGGGTGTATCGCGAACTCGACCGGCACCAGCAGACGCTGCCGGGCGGTATCTGCCCGGCCATCGGCGTTGCGGGAGTGACGCTCGGCGGAGGCATCGGTATCGAGTCTCGCTGCCAAGGACTGACCTGCGACAGTCTCGTGGCAGCACAGCTGGTGCTACCCGACGGCACCGTGACCGAGGTATCCGAATCCCAGCGACCGGAGCTGTTGTGGGCGCTGCGCGGCGCGGGATCGAGCATCGGAGTAGTCACCTCGCTGACCTACCGGACGCAGCCAGCGACCTCGAAAGACATTGTCCGGCTGACCTTTTCCGGCGCCGATACCACTCGTGCCATCTCCGGCTGGTCGGATTATTGCCGCTCGGCCGACCGCGCGCAATGGGCCGATCTCACCGTGGACGCCGACGGCCACGGCGGTATCAGCTGCTGGATACAGTTGACCGGCCCCGCCGGAACCGGTCCCCGTGCCACAGCCGCGTTCACCGACGCCACCACCAAACCCTTGACCTCTGACTGCCGGACCCTGACACACATGGACACAGTCACCCACCTCGCCGGCGGACACGAGACCCAGCCGCGCGCAAGCTTCACCTGCGGCTCCGACATCATCACCGAACTGTCCGCCGACGCCATCGACGCGATCGTCGAGGCCGTCACCGCCCATTCCGCCGCCGGCGGCACCGGATGGACCCACATCAACACACTCGACGGCGCGCTGCGCGACACCCGCCCCGGCGACACCGCATTTCCCTGGCGAGAACACGCCGCCCTCGTGGAGTGGGGTGCTTACCAGCCGGTTCCACACGAAGTGGCCGCCGCCTGGATCGCCGACGCCCACCAGCTGATCGAATTCGTCTCGGCGGGCGCCTACGCCAACTACCTCGAGGAAGGCGACTCGGCGCAGCGCTATTACAGCCATAATCTCCCCCGCCTCACCACCCTCCGCCAGCTGGTAGATCCCGACAACCGCATGTACACCGGACTGGCCGACTGATCATGCCGCGGAATGCGTACATCGTGAGCGCTAGCTCTGCCGATCGAAGCAGCACAGCCCTGCGGGTATCTGCACGAGGTCGGCATGGCGCCAACCGAAGCGCACCTCGATTAGATAGCTTGTCGCTATGAACCGTAGGTTGGGGACGATTGCGTGGGTTCTGGGCAGCGCGATCGTGGCGCTCGGTGGCGGTATCGCCACTGCCGACTGCACCACCCTCTCGCCGAAGGAAATAAACACCTACATGTGCACTACGAAGCATCATGACGACTTGTTCTACGCGGAATGGCAACAGTACGAGACCCGTTCGGTCATGACTTGGAACGGCGCGAAGAATCCATTCGCAGCCGCACGACAGGACCTGTTCGGCACCTTGGAACTGACCGATTCCACCCGGGACCAAATCTGCGGACCCCAGCAAAAGAAGTTCCAGGAGCTCACAGCCAAGTACCGCAAGGAATACGACAACCAGGCGACGCTCCGCCCGGAGTACAAGGATGAAGTGAAGAGGCGGCATTTCCCGCAGGAGACGGCGAGCACGTTCAGCCAGGCCATCTGCGCAGAGAAGGCCCGCAGCAGCATGTCTCCGAACTGACCCGACCGATCCCGGTGCCGCCACGCGGCGGCCGGCATGATCTCGGATCCGCCGGGCCTACGGGACGGGGGCGATTTTCGGCGTCTGGCCGGGGACGAATTCCTGTGTGAAGGGGAGTTCGAACGGGAAGGTGACTTCCACGTTGCCCGCCTCTTTGGGCGCCTGGCCGATTGCCTCGACACGCAGAATGGTCGGGATCGCGCAGAAGTCGGGCTCGGACTTCGACTTCAGTTCACGCCTCTCAGGGTATGGCGTCTCCGATTTTGCACGGTCGCAAGGGTTTTGACTATGGTACCCGTTGTTGTATGTGATGTCGATCCAGGCCGGATGATCCAGCTCGACATGTAGGGGATCGGCAAGACATGCATAATAGTCGCACTCTACTCTTTGGACCCGTTTGCCATTCTGCCATACGCTGTACTCCTCGATCGCAATCCAGGTCCGCCAAATACCATAGGGCCAGTCTATGCGTATCGGGTTGAACGTCGGAGTGGTGTAGGGAATACCTTGGCTGGACAGTTTGATCGTCTGGGTTCGGTGCATGGTGTCCGGATAGTGGCTGATTATTCCATCGAACTCGGGTTTCTCCCAATCAATGACAGCCCCTTTGTCTTTGAAATCTTTGATGTATTTATCGAGCGCGTCGGCCCGCTTCCGCTCGGCGGCCGCAGCCATTTGCTGGGCGATGAGCCCGGAGACCAGGTTGTAGAGCGCGACGGCGGCACCACCCACCGCAGCACACGGCCCACAGAGGGGGGCTATTGCGATCATGGCCAATGAGACGGTGTTGACGACCACCTTTTCGACAGCGCCTTTTGCATTGATATCTTTTGCGGCCTCGATGATGCCGAGGAGCTGACCACTTGCCTGGAGACTGGTGACCGGCATGACACTCATGACCGTTTCGATCATTTCCGCGGGTGCCACTTCGTTCCAGTTGGTGGCCAGCATGCCGATCGACAACAGCGCGGACGCGGCCTGGGCGCCTCCGGCGACGCCCTTGAACACTTTACTGTTGAGCACCTTGTTGGCTTTGGCCGAGACGCCCCCCAGCGTGGCGGTCGCGGTGTTCTTCGAAACGGTTTTCACCTTGCCGGTCATCTCGCCGAGAATGTCTTTCTTGGCGAGGAACTTGTCGATGGCGTTCTTCGCGGTGGCGCCGTCGGCGGACCAGTTCAGCTGCGCCGCCGCACATTTCGGATCCTTATTCCCGGTCGCACAGGTCGCCTGCACCTCGCCCAGGGACTGCCCGAGGACCTCGCGGACCTGCCGAGGATCCTTCCAGTCCGTCCGCACACCAGTTTGGTAAGCCTGGTAACCACTCAGGACGCGATCCATCGAGATCTTGCCGATCCCCCGAAAGTCACCGTTGGCCGGCAGCCAGTTGTACGGGATCAATATGCGGGTGATTTCGCCGGAGGTGAGGTTCTCGTCGAAGTCTTCCGCCTCGTCGGGCGCCGGGTAGCGGACGGTTTCCATGAGCACGATGTCCTGCCGTCCCAGGCCGTCCATCAGTGACTCCCCTTCGCGCAGGTCGTAGTGCTGCCTCAGTTCCGCGATCGCCTCATCGCGGTCGCCGACGTCGAAGCTGACACGGACCAGGGTCAGATGCTTGCGCAGGACCACCCGGGCGACACCACCGGCCAGATGCGCCGTCGTGCCGTCCTTGAGAGTCACCGGCCCGATGCTCTGGGTGGCCGCGGCCTCCGCGGGGTCCGCGGTCACCTCGAACCCGTCGCAGATCAGGTCGCGCTTCGCGATGCCTTCGCATTCCCGTGCCGGCGGGAAGTCCGCCGCGACGACCGTCTGCCCACTGACCTTTTCCACCAGCGCGGGCACGACGCCACGGTAGGCCGTAAAGTTGCTGCCGGATTTCTCCCGGATCGTGACGCCACCCTTCTCGCCGGCCGATTCGGACGCCGCCGGGGCAGTCTGCCCGGACACAGCCAGAATCGTCGCGAGAAGCACGATCAGAAAGCTGCTCCACCGAAGCGGAACCCGACTCGCGACCTCGCCGTGCTGCCCGCCCATCACACCCACCCTC